>DAOSDU010000004.1:0-97500 GCA_035362715.1 Methanofastidiosum sp. | reverse complement strand
CATGATAGAGTGCCATATTTCTTAGTCATTGCATCGCCGATTGTTCCTTTTGATTCAACTAATGGTATCATATGTCTCCTTGTAATCACACCAACCATTTCTTCACCCTCAACTACTGGAAGTATAGATATGTAATCACTTCTGAAGAATTCCAATGCCTTTTTCACGTTGTCTTCTGCAGATATCGTATAAGGGTTTTTAGTTATAGAAGAGGATATATGGAACGATGAAACATCTAAGTTTAAGCTTCTTGGATCTCCAATCTTTTCAATTATATTGCTTGCGGTCAATATTCCCATAAGTTTCCCATCGTTAACTACTGGAAGCCTTAAAACTCCCTTCTTTTCCATTAATTTTATTGCGTCTGACAGTTTTCGGTCTTTATCTACTTTTATTGGGCGTTTCATTATTTCTCTTACATCCATTCAATCACCACCTTCAATTTTTAAAATAACAATAAAACATAAAATAACAAAATAAGATTTTAACACCTATTCTGGCAAAGGAAACCATTTTATCACCTGCACCAAAATATGGATTAATAGTTCTCTTCTTCCATGATTTCCTTGCAATCGTCACATACAAACTGTCCGTTTACAAGTTTTAATGCGGATGTATATGTGCCACACATCTCACAAATACCTCCTTCAGGAGGCGGTGTGGCTATAGCACTATCATCAGGTTCAAATCTCCACTCCTCAAAGGATAACGACAATATATCCCTAGGAGTAATTATTGCCACGGGTATGCCTTCGTCCATAACTACCAAATTTCTAATCTTCTCTTGGGTTATTAATTCTGAGGCATCTCTTATCATCTTGCCACTGCTAATTGTAACAACTGGCGAAGTCATTATTGTTTCTAGAGTTACTTCTGAAGGTTTTCTCTTTTTTGATACAACCTCTCTTAGGATATCCCTTTCAGAGACTATACCAACAGGCTCACCTTCATCTACTACCACTACTGCATTAGAATTGTCTTTAGTCATTACTCTGGCTGCACTTGAAACAGTGTCTTTGGGTTTCATCAGGATTATATCACGTTTTATAACCTTAGATAGAGGTACATCAAGCATCCAAACACCTACATTAACAAGCTCATTAAGTTTTATAAATATTTAAGTCTTTGGAGTAAAGGTTAAAAGGCGATTATAAAAATTGTCTTTGTGACTAAATGAAGAATATAAAGGTATTTGGATTAAACTTAGACCCTGATGAAAGAGAAGAGTCAGTATTTAATAAATTATCAAATACAGACTCCAATATTAATGATCCTTATGAAATTGTGTCCGGAAAGCTAAAGGATTCCAATGAAGTAAAATATACAAAAGCTGGGAAAGTAGATGTTGAGCCCTGGTTAGTACCTGCACCAAATAAAGAAGACCTTTTTATGGTCGGTGTTGATAGTATTGTAGCTTTTATAGATGCTGACGGATGCAGAGAATATGCTTCTAAGGTGAAAGAGTTCATTAAAGAAAAGATACTACCAGATATTCCGCTGATGATTGGTGTTGACCATTCTGGAACAGGTGGGTGTATCGAAGCTTTGGCAGAAAAATATGGGAAAACTAATATCTCTGTAGTAATGCTCGATAGCCATTTTGACGGCATAATCCCTACCCAGAGATTAAAATTAATCCAGCACGATATTGAATTTAATCCAAATACCAAATTTTCAAAAGATGATCCTTATTTATATAACAGAGTTGACAGCTTTAATGCTGATTCTTTCCTTTACTTCCTTTTAAAGGAAAAGAAGATACTACCTAAGAATCTCTTTGTGCTAGGAGTTTCAGACTACCCCCCAAATGCTGCGAAAGATGCAAGAGACCCACGAATAAGGGAATATTTCGAGTTTTATCGAAAGTTTGAAGATGACGGTGTCACCATCCTACCAAAAAATAAATTGAAAGCAAACTTTGAGATGGCACTCAAAAAAGTCTTTGAAAAAATTAAGACTCCTTATGTCTATGTTTCAGTCGACATCGATATTGGTTCAAGACAAGCTTTGACTGGTGCTAGATTCTTGGACTACCTTGGACTTGAAGAATCGGAAATTTACAGGATCATAGATGCCTTGAACAAATATACCAAAGAGAAAAAAATAGAGATTGTAGGTGCCGATGTAATGGAGATAGACCAGTCCAAAGCAGGTCAGAGATTTGGCAAGAGTTATGATAAAACTTATGATATATCTTTAGAAGTAGTCAGGAGAATATTCAAATAAATTATCTTACTTAAAGTACAAACTCTTAATAACTCAAGCAATCAAATGATTATATGAAAAGATTATACAAAATACTAATCATTATGATATTTATTGTTGGAATTATTTGTATATTTTTATTACTTAATAATGAAAGTAGAGATAAAGCCAATAAAAGCTTAGACAGAGGAGAGGGCATGGCAAAAGTTGGTGACATAAATATTAGTTACAGGACTTATGGGGAAGGATATCCTTTAGTTATGATAATGGGATACGGTAGTACTATGGATATGTGGGAAGATCAACTCATTAATTCTTTTTCAAAAGAGTATAAAGTTATAATATTTGACAATAGAGGAATTGGTGAAACTAGTGAAGGGCAAAATGATTTTACGATAGAACAATTTGCCGAAGATACTTATGGACTAATGAATGCTCTGGAAATTGAAAAGGCTCATGTTCTTGGATGGTCGATGGGTTCCTACATAGCGCAAGAATTAGCTTTGAAGCATCCTGAAAAAATTAACAAACTTGTGCTTTATGCATCTGTGTGCAGTCCAGAAATGTTCCCTCCTTCTCCTGAAGTATTGTCAGCCTTAGAAGATACTTCGGGCACGCCAGAAGAGCAAGGGGCGAGATGGATCAGTGTAATTTTTCCTAGTGAGTGGATAAAAAACAATGGCGAAAGGATAAAAGAAATATTCTATAGGCCTTTGGGCAACATAAAACCTGAAAATATTGGAAAACAAGCTATGGCCATTGGAAAATGGGAAGGAACTTGCAGTAGGATTTCATCAATAAATAATAAGACTTTAGTTATTGCTGGAAAAGAAGACATACTTGTTCCTCCTGCAAATTCTGAATACCTAGCTAGCAAAATATCCAATTCGAAACTTATTTTAGTTGATGGGGCAGGACATGCTTTGATGTTCCAATATCCTGATAAATTTACCCAAGAGATAGCAGGATTTTTAAAATAGGTTTTTTGTATAAGTAAATTAAAAATAATAAAAATTTTTTATCTTATCTTGCAAGAGTTATCTCAATTGCAGAAACATTGGCACTTGAGTTATCATCTCGTGTAATTGTTTCTGTTGATGTAGATATTTTTTGTACGTTAACGTCTACTACGAATTTGTTTCTGACAATTTCTGCTACGTCGACTGCTCGTGAAATGGCTCTTCCTCTTGCTTTTATTACTACATTGTCTGTTTCTTTTTTGTTAAGCTGTGTTACAACAGCTAAAACATAGTTCATTACAGGTTTACTTCCGACAAATACGATATTCTCGTCTGACATTTCTAATCCTCCTCTACGGTTATTGCGTTTGCTGCACATTCGTTAACACAGAGGAGACAAGCTATACACTCTTTTTCATTAATTACTACTGCTACATCTCCTTGTATTTCAAATACTCCTACGGGACATGTTGATATGCAAATTCCACATCCTGTACAGTCATCGTTTACTGTTACCTTTGACATTTGATAACCTCAAGCGCTTTTTTTAATTTTAATATATAAGTTTACCCGTTATTTCAACTTTACTGCCGTTCCGTATGCTAACATCTCGGCAGCACCCGTCATTACAGCGCTTGTGGAGTATCTTATGTTTATGACGGCATCTGCACCTACACTTTGCGCGTCTTCCATCATTCTTTTCAATGCTTCACGCCTAGATTCTGAAAGCATTTCAGTATACTCAGTAATTTCTCCGCCCACGACTGTTCTAAGGCCGGCAACAATGTCTTTACCAATGTGTTTTGCTCTAATTGAGTTACCAGATACCACTCCAATTATTTTTTCAATTTCGCTACCTGGTATGAAGTCCGTAGTTGTAATTATCACGCTACCACCTAAAACTCTTGAAGGTAAGCCTTTAAATATTTAATCCAAGAAAATGGAAATTTCCTTTATTCTATCCCTCAAATATGCAGCTTTTTCGAAATCCAAGTTATTTGCAGCTTTGATCATCTCATCATGAAGATACGCCAAATACTCTTCTGGATCTTCAACTTTTGATATTTTGTAATCTTCTTGATCTTTTTCGGAGACCTCGATTTTTTTCTTAATCGTTTGTGGAGTTATATTGTTCTTAATATTGTACTCTGTCTGGATCTTTCTTCTCCTTTCAGTTTCATCAATTGCCCTTTTCATTGAAGATGTGACTTTATCTGCATACATTATAACGGTGCCAGATACATTTCTTGCGACTCGCCCCATAATCTGTATCAAAGAAGTTGTAGATCTAAGGTATCCTTCTTTATCTGCATCTAGGATTGCAATCAAAGAGACTTCGGGGAGGTCAAGCCCTTCTCTTAGTAGATTGATACCTACAAGACAATCATATGTTCCGGCTCTAAGTTCACGTAATAGCTCTACCCTCTGTAAAGTATCAATTTCAGAATGGAGATATCTTGCATTTATCCCCAATTCAATAAGGTAGTCAGTTAAATCTTCTGCCATCCTCTTTGTAAGGGTTAAGACTAGCGTTCTTTCATTATTTTCAATTCTCTTTTTGACTTCAGAAACAAGGTCATCAATCTGCCCTTCTCTTTTCTTAATAACTACAACTGGATCTATCAATCCTGTTGGCCTTACAATTTGTTCAACAACTTTATCAGATATGCCCAATTCATAATCGGCAGGAGTTGCAGAAACAAATATGACTTGATTCAAAAGAGTTTCAAATTCATTGTATCTTAATGGTCTATTGTCAAGTGCGGAAGGTAGTCTAAACCCATAGTTGACAAGTGTTTCTTTTCTTGATTTATCTCCTTCATACATTCCCCTAATCTGAGGAACTGTGATATGGGATTCATCTATTATCAAAAGAAAATCCTTTGGGAAATAGTTAATTAATGTGTCAGGTTTTTCCCCTGCCTTCCTTCCAGCAAAATAACGAGAATAATTTTCAATGCCTTTGCAGTACCCCATTTCCTGCATCATCTCTATGTCATATTTAGTTCTTGTTTCAATTCTATGCGCCTCTATGAATTTACCTTGAGAATTTAAATCAGACAATACTACTTCAAGTTCATTTTGAATTTCAGTTATGACTTTGCCTATAGTGTCTTGAGGTATAAGGTAGTGGCTCGCAGGATAGATGTAAATATTTTCAATTTCTCCCATATCTGAAAAGTTAATAGGATGAATTTTTCTGATTTTTGTTATTTCGTCACCAAAAAATTCAACTCTTACTATATAATCTGTGAACAAGGGAAAGAGTTCTACTACATCCCCTCTTGCCCTAAATGTTCCACTTTTAAAATCTGAATCATCTCGCTCATACTGCATCGAAACTAGTTTTTTTAGAAAATCATCCCTATCGATCTGCTCATTTTTCCTTATGAAAGTACCCATCTCTTTATATGTCTCCGGAGAGCCAAGACCGTAAATGCATGAAACACTTGCTACGATTATGCAGTCGCTCCTTGAAAGAAGAGAGGCTGTTGCAGAGTGCCTCATTCTTGTTAATTCTTCATTTATAGAAACATCTTTTTCAATATAGGTATCTGTGTGGGGAAGATATGCTTCAGGTTGATAATAGTCATAATAACTGACAAAATATCCAACAGCGTTCTCTGGGAAAAATGCTTTGAATTCAGAAAAAAGCTGGGATGCTAAAGTCTTATTTGGAGAAATAATAAGTGTGGGCTTATTATATTTCTCAATCAAATTAGCAATTGTGAATGTTTTTCCTGAACCTGTAACTCCAAGAAGTGTCTGGTATTTGTATCCCTTTTCTATGCCTTGGTTAAGCTCACTTATTGCTTGGGGTTGGTCACCGTTAGGTTGAAATTCAGAAAAAAGTTTGAAGTCTCCCACATTTAACAAAACTCGAATTATTTTAAATAGCTTTTTAGTGTGAAGTTTTAGTTTCTATTATAATTCAAAGATTGATAAGGAAATGATGTCAAGAGTAATAGTACAGACCGATTTCTGCTTCGTTGTACTGGCCCGTGAAGGCGTACTTCTCTGTGTCTGTGGCGTTTGCATCCTGGCCAAATGGCTTGTAATATCTGCAAAGAAAAACTATAGGATAAGATTTGCAGAATTTAAACATATTAATTTAAACTTATAGTTATAATTAATCACATGACTCTATTAGTCATATCAACAGTACCAAATGAAGACACAGCTTACAATCTATCAAAGATATTACTAGAGAATAAAGTTGCTGCCTGTGTTAATATAATAAAAGATGTAAATAGTCTCTATTGGTGGAAGGAAACAATAGAAAACTCCAGTGAAATAATTCTATTAATTAAGACAACTGATGAAAAATATCAGGAAGTGGAAGACCTCATTAAGAAGAATCATCCTTATGAAATTCCAGAGATATTAGCTTTTGATATAAAAAAAGGATTCAGCAAATATCTAAAATGGGTAGAAGATCAAACTAAGTCTCTTCCTTAACTTCAAATACTTTTGAGCAATCAAAATCAGAATATTTATGGCATGAAAAAATCTTGTCACCGTAGTATATAGTTTCAAAATCAAATAGGTCAGGTGATCTATAGAATTTATCATATACTATTAAGAGATCTTCTTCATCGAGTTTAATCTCTTTATCATCTTTAGTTTTAACATAGAAATAATTATAGCCTTCATCAAATCCAATTCTCTTTATTTCTTCATATTTAATGGGTGCTATTTCTGGTATGGCTTTTATCAGTTTTTCATAGAACTGCCCACCATTTTTTATGTCCAAGAGAATCATTTTGCAAATCTTTACTTTTTCATAATAACTATCTTCGTTATCTTCAGAAATTAATAGGGGTTGTTTTCTTTCCTTTTCTAATTCTTTTAGTGCAGCTAATTCCTCAACATGGAGAATATTTTTGTATATACCAAAAACTACCCCTTTTTCTCTGAGCGTTTCAAGTCTTTTTAAGAAAGAGTCAAGGTCCCATATCAGTTCTACGTCCATGTAATTTGGAGTAAGTATAAGTTATTTAAATGCCTTTTCAAATTTATCTTCATGGAACTTAATGAGCTTGTTAGCTATATGGACGATTATCTTAGAGTTAATGAGATAGATGATGTATCTGCAAACGGATTACAAATAGAAGGAAAAAAAGAAGTCAAAAAAATATGCCTAGGCGTAGACAGTTCTCTGGAAATTTTCAAAGAGGCTTCGAAAAGAAAGGCCGATCTCTTGATAGTCCACCACGGGCTAATCTGGGGTGGATTAAAATGTATAAGGGGCCTTGTGAAAGAAAGAATTTCTTATCTTTTGGAAAATGGTATTTCCTTATATGCCGTACATCTGCCTCTCGATATGCATCCAGAAGTTGGAAATAACATAGAGCTAATAAAAATATTAAATCTTTCTGATCCCGAGCCATTTGGAGCCTACCATGGAGTAAAGATAGGATTCAAAGGAAAATATGAAAAATTGAAAACTATAACAGATATATCTAAAACCCTAGAAAAAACTCTTCCTGCAAAAATTGATTCTTTCCAGTTTGGGCCTGATAAGATTATATCTGTTGGAATAGTTAGTGGTGGTGGTGGGTCTGCTTTTGAGGATTGCATCAAAGAAGGATTGGACCTATTTATTACTGGTGAACCTTCACACACTATCTATCATATTGCAAAAGAAGCTGGAATAAATTTAATATTTGCAGGACACTATGCTACTGAAAAGCTCGGGGTAAAGGCTCTAGGAAAAAAAGTTGAAGAGAAATATGGCATAAAAACAGAGTTTATAGATATACCGACAGGCCTCTAGCAAACTATATCTGAAAGCCTATCATTATTTATTGCATTTTTAATCTCTAAGGCTATTCTTCTTCCTGTTGACATAGGCTTTCCGTATTTGATATAAGTATAAGGTGAATATGGTTCGAAAAGATTTGTGCCCGCTACAATTCTAGCTGAAATTTCAAATATGAATATATCTTCCTCTGGTGTAATTACACCTTCAAGACAGAATGGGCCAAACAGACCTTGTTTAGAAATTAACTTTTTTGACTTTTCAATTACTCTCTCACCCATGTCAAATATTTCAGGTAGCAATGACTCTCTGACAGTTATTGGAATATTCCCAACTACGACATAACTTGGGTCTATCTTCTTTAGTGCAAATTGATCTCTTGCAGAGATCCTTCCAATAGAGTCTACATTACTCTCATATCTTTTATCGAAGCTCATTATTTCTAGTTCATTATTTAACGGACTGTAAAAATAATGGAAATATGCAGGTACTCCAATGATATACTCTTGGATTACATATTGCTCGTTAATATGATCACAAATTTTTTCATGAAAATCCTTTGTATCTTTGGCAAGAAAATATCCCTTTCCCCCTTGTGCACCATAAAACTTTACAATTACTGGCCTATCAATATCTTCTGGGGTATCAAATATTCTTGGAATTTTTATATTTGCATCAGTTAACCATTGCCTTTCAAGTTCTCGTGAAGACTCCCATTCTAGCACGTCTTTATTACCAAAGTACATTACCTTCAAGTCTTTGAAGTCATCTATTTTCATATAAGCAATAAAAGAACCGTGTGGTATAAGGATGGTATTCCTTTTTATTAATTCATCTTGCAAGGAAAAAAGCTCTTTGAAATGATCAACAAGTAGAATTTCATCGGCTACACCAAAACTTCTGTAAACTTTTTCTGCTCCTTTTTTTGCTATACATAAGGTCTTAAATCCCTCATCTTTTGCACCCTTTAATATTTGAAGGGCGGAATGACTTCCAAGTGTCGCAATAGTATAATCATTTACAGCCATTGAGTATTAACTTAAGTTATAATACTTAAAACTTTCTGTAGTTGAAAAGAGAAAATTATTTAAATTAACATTCCGAACGTGCCAAAGTGATGGAAAGAAGAGCACTAATTAGCGTTACAAATAAAAATGGCCTCGAAACGTTTGCAAAAACTTTATCTGAACTTGGCTTTGAAATTGTATCGACTGGGGGCACATTAAAATTTCTTTTGGAAAATGGTATAGATGCAACTCCAATTGAAAAAATTACAGGATTTAAAGAAATGATTGGAGGTAGGGTAAAAACTCTACATCCAAATATCCATGGTGGAATTCTATATATCAGGGATGACAAAGGGCATGAAAATGAAATAAGTTCAGAAGGGATAAAACCAATAGATGTTGTTGTATGTAACTTGTATGCTTTCAAAGAAACTGTTGCAAAAAATCCTTCTCTTGAAGATGCAATTGAAAACATTGACATCGGCGGAGTAACTCTTCTAAGGGCAGCTGCTAAAAATTTCAAATATGTAACTGTTATTGTGGACCCATCAGATTATAGTGGCGTCACTAAAGAGTTGTTAGAAAAAGGAAATACCTCTTACGAAACACGAAAGAAATTATGTGTCAAGGCTTTTTCCCACACCGCTGATTACGATAGTGCAATTGATTCTTATCTTTCAGAAGCCCTAACTGAAAATAAGAAATTAAGACTTTCTTATGATTCTGGTAAGGATCTAAGATATGGGGAGAATTGGCATCAAAAAGCACGTTTTTTCAAAAAAGATACTGTTGAGCCGTCAGCATCAAACATGAAACAGCTTCACGGCAAGGCTCTTTCTTATAATAATTATCTTGATATTGAAGCTGCGCTAAATGCTGCAAAGGAACTTTCTCATTACAATGCAGCAGTAATTGTGAAACATCTAAATCCTTGTGGTATTGCTACAGGAAAGACTCTACTTGGCGCATTGAAAAATGCATGGGATGGGGATAGAGTATCAGCATACGGTAGTATAATAGCTTTGACGAGAAAAGTAGATTTAGAAACAGCTTCTTTTCTCAAAGGTAAATTTGTTGAAGTAATAGTTGCTCCTTCTTTCGATGCGGATGCATTAGAATTTTTGAAGAACAAGAGCAAAGATTTGAGAATCCTTGAAACGGGAAAACTTTTCACTTCTGAAGAAAAAGTTTACAAATATTTGATTGGTGGGATTATTGAACAGGATCGACCAAAAGGTCTTTATGAAAAATGGGAATGCGTTACAAATGAAAAATTTCCCGATAGTAAAAAGGATTTAGGCCTTTTTACAATTATAGCAACTAAATATACAAAGTCAAACTCAATTGTTTTGGGGATGGAATACGAAAAAGGTCAGTTTAAGGTATTAGGAAGTGGAGTTGGACAGCCAAATAGAGTTGACTCACTTAAAAAACTTGCAATACCAAAAATATATGAGAATCTTGAAAATATGTGGAATGAAGAAAAGCCAAATATTGACAAAGAGGTCTTTTTCAAAGAAAAGATATCAGAGTGTGTTCTAGTTTCTGATGCCTTCTTCCCGTTCGATGATACTGTTAGAGTTGCAGCCGAGCATAATATAAAATTCATTATCCAGTCTGGAGGCTCAATAAGGGACAAAGAGGTAATAGAAACATCAAATAAATTTGGCATCTCTATGATCTTCACTGGAATGAGATACTTCAATCACTAATATCTACCATATCCTTGGGATTAATCTATATTTAACTTCTTTAGTATATTCAAGATAGCCATCTAGTTCTTTCTGTAAAGTTGTATCTTCAAGGTAAGTTCTTACTAATAATGGCACGATTGTAAATAAATTAATTGTTAATCCCCAGAAAGATCCCAATACCAAAGGTGTTGCAAAAGTATACATTATTCCGCTAATGTAGCCAGGATGCCTTACGTATGCGTATGGTCCACCTTTACATACTTTGTGCCCTCTTTCTTTTTGGATTCTAACAACTGTAGAGAAGAATTTATTCGATTTCTTTGCCCATAAGAATATTGATTGCCCAATTATGTAAAGAAGAATACCAACAATTACACCTAATAAAGGAAGCTTCGGAGTCCAACCAAAACGACCAACATCAAGAGCAGATAAAATTATCATGACAAAATAAGAAGGGGAGGATACCATGAAGTATATTTTATCCCAGCTTTTCATTCCCTCTCCTGGCTTTAATCGTTCTGCAATTAGCCCGGTGTCATCTGACAAATAATAATAAGTTAGTAAAACAAAAAGAATATTCAATCCATTATAGATCCAACCTTGCCAGTAGTTTAAACGGCCTGCGCAAATAAAGGTAAGGGCGAGTATCAAGCCATAACTAAGAATTCCTCTAATTATGATTTTATGACTTAATTTTGTTTTGGGCATGGCTTAGGATATCGTTGTAATTATTTAAAGTTAAGGATTCTTTATAGAATATGCTTGTTGCCCGTCTTCAATTTATTAAGAAAATCTAAATTATCAAAATCTCTAAATTTAATGATAAATATATTTAAATATCAGATATAATAAAGTCAAATATGAGTACCCCAAGTGATACCTCTACTAGTTTTTCAAGAGAAGGAAAAGTTAAGAGAGTTTACGATGTTTCTGATAAGGAAATTGAATTTGAATTTACTGACAGGATATCTGTCTTTGACAAAATAATTCCCTCTAAAATTCCTTTCAAAGGAGAAACACTTTGTAGGGAAGGGGCTTTCTGGCTTAAAGAGGCAGAGAAGTTAGGATTCCTAACTCACTTCATAAAAATAACAGATAAAAACAAGATGTTGGTCAAGAGGGTCAACATCATTCACGATTATAATAAAATTGATCACAAGACAAAAAATTATCTTATCCCGTTAGAATTTATTTGCAGACACTACGTTGCAGGTTCCCTCCATGATAGGATAAATAAGGGCAAGATAGATCCAAAAGAACTTGGATTTAGTAAAAAAACAGTTGAATATGGAGAAGAGCTGCCTGAGCCCTTTATTGAAACATCAACAAAGCTTGAACCTGTGGATAGACCATTGGAAAAGAAGGAAGCCTTGATCATATCTAAACTTACAGAAGAAGAATACAAGAATATTCTTGAAACAATAATCAAAATGGATTCAAGGATGTCAAAGATAGTAGAAAAAGGTGGCTTGATTCATGTTGATGGAAAAAAGGAGTTCGGGATGAATGAAGACAGAACTCTGATGTTTATTGACGTCTTTGGAACTGCAGACGAAGATAGATTCTGGGATAAAAAACTTTACGAAGAAGGGCAGATGGTAGAACTTTCAAAGGAATTTGTAAGGCAATATTATATTAAGACAGGATACAAAAAATCGTTATACGATGCAAGGGATGAAGGTCGACCAGAACCAGATATACCTGCATTACCTGAAAATATGGTGAAGGATGTATCCAATCTTTACATAAATATGTATGAAAGAATTACTGGAGAAAAATTTAGGTGATTTATTTGAAGGTAGAAATTAAAGTTGGATTAAAAGAAGGAATTACAGACCCTGAGGGCCTTAATATCAAAAAATCCCTGAAATTACTAAGTTTTGATAATGTCGAAAATGTTGAAGTAAAAAGAAGCTACGTCATAGAGATAAGTGGAAAGGATGAAAAGAAGATCAGAGAAGACGTTGACATGATGTGCAAAAAACTCCTGATTAATCCTGTAATCCACGATTATGAAGTGGAAATGATAAAATGAGTAGCAAACAAAATGTTTTTGAAATTAATCTTGACTTGCCTGACGAAAAACTTCTAGAGTTAAGTAGGAAGATAGGGATAGGACTTTCCTTAGATGAAATGAAGTCAGTCAAAAATTACTTTAGAGAGCAAGGTAGGAATCCAACAGATATCGAAATACAGGCTATAGGCCAGGCATGGTCAGAACACTGCTGTTACAAATCATCAAAGAGTTTATTGAAAAAATTTATTTTTAATATTGAGGCTCCACAGAATATTTTTGTCATAAAGGAAGACGCCGGAGTAGTAGAGTTTGATAAAGATTATGCTTATGTTTTGGCTCTAGAAAGCCACAATCATCCATCTGCAGTTGAGCCATATGGAGGAGCGGCTACGGGAATTGGTGGGATTCTTAGAGATGTTGTATGTATGGGGGCGCAACCTGTTGCTCTAATAGACCCTATATTTTTTGGGCCACTAGATTTACCTTACGACCAACTACCAAAGGGTATAAAGCATCCTGAATTCATATTTAGAGGCGTAGTTGCTGGAATTAGGGACTATGGGAACAGAGTAGGAATACCAACTGTATCTGGGTCAGTTTACTTCCACCCAGGATATACAGGTAACTGCCTTGTAAATGTCGGATGTGTTGGGATAATTAAGAAGGACGATATAATCCACAGTAGAGTCAAAGAGCTTGGGGATATCTTCGTTATGGTCGGTGGGAAGACCGGCAGAGATGGTATTCATGGTGTAAACTTCGCATCCGCAGAGCTTGATGAAGAGTCAGAAACATCTTCACGTTCTGCAGTTCAAGTGGGAGACCCAATAACAAAAGAACCGTTAATCCATGCTTGCCTTGAAGCTAATACAAAAAAACTTCTGAACGGTATGAAGGATTTGGGTGGCGGGGGCTTATCGTGCGTAGTAGGAGAAATGGCCCACGCTGGTGGTTTTGGAGCTAAGGTCAATTTAGAAAAGGTATTGTTAAAAGAAAAAGGGATGAAACCCTGGGAAATATGGGTATCAGAATCCCAAGAAAGGATGATGCTTGCCGTTTCAAAAGAAAATCTGAAGAAAGTTCTTGATATTTTTGACAAGTGGGATGTTAATGCAGCCATTATTGGTGAAACGATTACTGAGAGGAGAGTCTTGGTATACTACGAAGGAGAGAAGATATTTGACATGGATTCAGAATTTTTAACAGGTGGACCACTATATGCAAGAGATGTCAAAGTTGTTCAAAGAGCCCAGAAAGATATCCAAACTCAAGCACCTAAAGATGCAAATGAAATATTAATCAAGATGCTTTCAGACCCAAATATCGCATCAAAGGATTGGGTTATTCTTCAATATGACCATACTGTTAGAGGATCAACTTCACTTACTCCACTATACGGGGATGTTGTTAACTTTTCACCACAAGACTCTGCTATTATAAAGCCAGTAGAGGAGCTTAACAAGGGATTAGTTATCTCAACAGCGGTAAATCCATTCTTATTGGAATATGATCCTTACTGGGGAGCAGCCTCTGCTATAGATGAAATCTACAGAAATATAGTTGCAGTTGGCGGTAAACCTCACTCTTTGGCAGATTGTCTCAACTTTGGAAATCCCGAGAAACCCGAGAGGTTCGGGGACTTTTATCAAGCTGTGATGGGATTAAACTTTGCTACAAAAGATCTCCAGGTATCATTTTCATCAGGCAATGTAAGCCTTTACAATGAAAGCATGGTTGGGAGTTGCCCCCCAACGCCAACTATCGTTGGAATCGGTATAATTGATGATGTAGATAAAAAAATCAGTTCCAACTTCAAGAAAGAACAAAATTCAATATATCTTATTGGTAATACTGAAAGAGAATTTGGTGGTTCATTATACTACAGGATTTTAGGAATAGACGGGGGAATTGCCCCTAAAATGAATCCAGAGAACTTGATACATTATTCAAAGGTCCTACTTGATTCTATGCAAAATGGTATTGTGAAAAGCTGTCATGATTTAAGCGAAGGGGGCTTAGCCGTTGCTATTGCTGAAATGGCATTTGGCAGTGATTATGGCGCAGAAATTGAATTGCCAATTATAAAAGGTATGAGGGCAGACGAATTTTTCTTTTCAGAATCAAATACCAGATGGGTAGTTGAAGTTAAAGACGAAAAAGAGTTTGAATCACTGTTTAATAAAAATAAAGTACCTTTCATAAAAATTGGAAAAGTATCAGGAAAAAATCTACGGATAAAACAGAATGGGAATACAATAATAGATACTCCTGTTGAGAAATTAAGGGATAAATGGAAAAACGCAATCTGGGAGCATATGGGGTGATTCAATGGACAGGTCTGAGATTAAAGTTTGTGTTTTAAGAATAGAAGGAACAAACAATGAAGATGAGATGTACTACGCTTTCAAGAGATTAGGGGCATCTCCTGAACTTGTTCATTTGAAAGATCTCAAAGATATATTTGATTATAATTGCCTTATGATCCCCGGGGGATTTTCTGCCGGAGATTATGTAAGAGCTGGGGCAATATTTGCCTCAAGGATTAGAGCAAGGATGGCAAATGACTTGCATAAATTCATAGACGAAGGCTGGCCTGTAGGCGGAATTTGTAATGGATTTCAAGTTCTAGTTGAGCTTGGAGTCCTACCTGGATTTAAAAGAATGGATTATCCTGATGCATGTCTATTTTTGAATAATTCTGCAAGATTTGAATGTAGACCAACATTACTAAAACATGAAAACAAAGGCAAGTGTGTCTTCACAAGAAATATACCTAGAGGAGAAGTAATGCTTGTTCCATCAGCTCATGGAGAAGGGAAGCTACTGTTTCCAAGAGAAAAGGAAAAAGAATACTTTGATAGATTATTTGAAAATGATCAAGTTGTATTTAGATATGTCGATAAAGACGGAGAATATGCGGGATATCCTTGGAATCCAAATGGCTCGGCACACAATATAGCCGGTATTTGTAATGAGGCTGGAAATGTATTCGGGATGATGCCACATCCAGAAAGGGCTTATTTCGATAAAAATAAGAATGGGAATTCGGGTATGAAACTCTTTGAATCGGTTTTAAAATATATAGAGGAAAAATAAAAATGTGCGGCATATTAGGTACTTCATCGAATAATTCTGCATATGAGTGCTATAGAGGGCTTTTAGCTATTCAGCACAGGGGACAAGATTCTGCGGGTATACTATCATTTGATGGGATAGTCCATCAGAAAAAGGAAAAAGGTCTTGTGTTGAATGTTTTCAATAAGGAAGAGTTATCAAAGCTTGAAGGTTCTAAAGCCATAGGGCATGTAAGGTATCCAACAGCTGGAACAAATACCCTTTGTGAAGCTCAGCCTTTCTTTTTGAGCTATCCTTATGGAATCGGTCTTGCACATAACGGTAATATTACGAATTATCAGGATTTAAAGGTGGAACTTGAAGGGAAGCATAGATGCATTCATTCAAAGTCAGACACCGAGGTCATGATAAATATTCTTTCAGAAGAGTTAATGAAAAACGATACTTTTGAGGCCATCAAAGGAACTATGGAAAGAATTGATGGCAGCTATTCTGCAGTTATGATGTTACCAAAAAAACTCATAGCTTTCAGAGACCCGTATGGAAACAGACCATTAGTATTCGGAGAGAAAACGAATTTGGATGAAACTGCCTTTTCTTTTTCTTCTGAAAGTGTTGGTCTTGACGTGAATGGTTATTCTCTTGTTAGGGATTTACTGCCTGGTGAAGCTATAGTTGTTGAAGATAATAATGCTGAGAAGAGATTATTATGCCCAAAAGGTAGGGCTCACTGTATGTTTGAATGGGTCTATTTTTCAAGACCAGATTCTGTTATAGAGGGCAAAAGTGTCTACGAAGCTAGAATGGAACTGGGGAGGAACATAGAATTTGAAGGAGAAGGTGATGTAGTAATACCTGTACCTGACACTGCAAGAACAGCAGCTTTAGGATTTTCTGAGAAGTATGGGATTAAGCAGAGGGAAGGTTTGATAAAAAACAGGTACATTGGAAGAACTTTCATCATGCCAACTCAAATATCAAGAGATGTGGCAGTTAGAGATAAACTAAACGTCATAAAAGGAGAAATTAGGGGAAAAAGAGTAATTCTTGTGGATGATAGTATTGTTAGAGGAACAACTAGCAAGAGAATAGTTACAATGCTAAGGGATAATGGCGCCAAAGAAGTTCATATGATTTCTACTTGCCCCCCTATAAAACATCCATGTTATTATGGTATAGATATGCCTACTGAAAAGGAGTTAATTGCAGCGCGAAACACAGATGATGTTGCAGAAATGATTGGTGCGGACTCAGTTACATACCAGACGATAAAAGGCCTAGTAAAGGCAATTGGGCTTAAAAAAGATGAACTATGCCTTGCATGTCTTAATGGAGATTATCCAACACACATACCTGAAGAAACAAGGCATTCCCTAACAAAAACAAGGGAATGTGAGAGAACTGGAGAGATATAGGGATAGTGATATTTTGAGCGAAGTATGGGCTGTTGTTGGTGGAGGGGCAAGAGAGTGGGCTTTAGCAGAATCAATTACTAGATCTAAGAATGTATCAGAAGTCCATGTACTCCCTGGAAATCTTGGTGGGGCATTTGAAAAAAAATGCGTCTGGCCAATTGGGAACGATAGAGTCAAGATTAAGAATTTTGATGACGTAAAGCAGTTTTTTATCGATTACAAACAAGAGATTCAAGAAAATAACGGTAGGGTAAAGAGACTTGATGATCTTAATGATATTATTTCTTATCTTTCCGAAAATAATATTGATATGGTAATTGGGGGCCAAGAAAAATACCTATCACTTGGACTAAAAGAAAATTGCGAAAAAAAAGGAATACCTTGTTGGGGACCAACATCTAAGGCTATGATAGTAGAAGCTGATAAATGCCATACCAATGAACTTATGAAAAAATGGGGCATACCGTGCCCTCCTTTTGAAAATTTTTATAGCCCAGAATCAGCAAAGGCTTTTCTAAATGAAAATTTCGGTAAAAACGGAAAGAAATACGTTGTAAAGTATCCATATTTACTTGATGGAAAAGGATCAAGAGTGTGTAATACTCTTGAAGAGGCTTTGAGCGCTGTTGATGACTTTATGGTATCTGGTGTTATTTGTAAGCCCGTGGATAAATTGACCATAGAGGAAAGGTTCTATGGCGAAGAGGTAATGGTTTTCTATGCAGTTCATGAAGGTCATGTGAAATATCTTGGAAGTGCAAAAGATTTTCCGGAAAGATTTGATCCAGAAGATACTTTCTTGATTGAGAGATTCAACAAGAGAATGGGCCACCCAAGTGAAATGGTAAACTACATAACGGGTGGGATGGGTGTTGTCGCCCCACATCCACTTTTGAAGGACAGAGAAGATTTAGTTAAAAAAATTGAGGATACTATAGTTGTTCCGTTTTTAACAAATCTCTTAGAAGAAGAAAAACTAGCTTTCAATGGAATAATCTACTTTGGTCTATGTGCCTTAAAGGGGAATAATACTTACAACTTTTATGTATTTGAAATAAACGGGAGAGATGGATCACCCGAAGCAGAAGGCAGGTGGCCAACAATAGAGACTTCTCTTTATGATATAGCAAAAAAGAGTTATGAAGGAAAACTTGAAGATCTAAATGTCAAGTTTAAAGACAATGTTTGTGTTGGGGTATTTACAGTAAGCGGAAGCTTCCCTTGGTTTAGGGGGTGTGGATTTGAAGCTTCTCAAATGCCTCCGGGATATCCCGGAAAACACCTTACAGGCCAAGTAATAGATTACTCTAACGACATTCCCCACAATTCATTCCACAGGCATGCTGGCACATTTATTACTCAAACTGGTAATGTTGCTGTTGGTGGAGGACGAGTTATACTTGGTGGCGGACTGGCAAGTACGTATAGCGAGGCAAGCAAAATAGCATATGAAGTCATATCAGATAAATATATGAGATTTGTTGGTAAAAGTTTCAGAAAAAAAATTGGAGAAGGTATCGACTAATCAATATTATACTATTTTAATATCCTTACCAACTCATTTTTAGTTAAATTTAATAAAAGTATGTAAATGTTTCTTTTTATTCCAGAAATTAATATTTTTTTCATTTATTTACATAATCAACCTTATAAACTAAAAGTACATTTTATTTTTTAGGGCCATTAATGGCCAAACAAAAGGAGTAATTAAAATGTATGGTGAAAATAGAGGAGGATATGATAGACCTCCTCGTGAAATGCACAAGGCAACATGTGCAAGTTGTGGACAGGAAACTGAAGTTCCATTCAAACCAGATGGCTCAAGACCTGTTTACTGCAAGGAATGTTACCAAAAGAAAAACCCAAGAAGGTATTAAGAGTATTTTTTAGTAAAAGGTTATTTTCTGAAGATTATAGGAAAGTCCTTTTATTTTTTATATTTAAATTCTCTTTATTCATTAGTTTAGAACGCTATTCTTATACAAAAATCTTTTTAATCTATTCACCTTTCTTAATACATGATTCTAATTATAGCTGGCTCAAAAAGTGATGAACAAATTGTTAACAAAGTAAAGAAAGTTTTTGATGAAAATAATGTTGAATACGAAATTAAATATGCCTCTGCCCATAGGGAGCCTGAAAAAGTGGCGGAGCTTTCTAAAAAGGATTATGACGTTTTCATTGCTATAGCAGGACTGGCTGCTGCACTTCCCGGTGTAGTTGCGTCTCATACTAATAAACCAGTTATAGGTGTGCCTGTTTCTTCGAAATTAGGCGGTCTTGACGCACTGCTCTCGATTGTACAAATGCCAAAAGGTGTTCCGGTAGCATGCGTAGGCATTGATAATGGAGAAAATGCGGCATACCTCGCAATGAGAATAATAGGGGTGAAGTAATTGACAACTCCAAAAGACTACAAATCATCCGGCGTAGATATAAAAGTTGAAGAAAAATCAATCAGTGCCCTAGTTTCCGTTATTAAAGAGACTCTTCAATTTAGAAAAGGCAAGATCGGTGCGGCAATTGGAGACATAGGTAGTTTTTCAGGATTCATAGAATTTGGAGATTACGCCTTATCGCTAGCTACAGATGGTGTTGGATCAAAAGTCCTTGTTGCGCAAAAATTAAAAAAATATGATACTGTGGGAATTGATGTAATTGCGATGAACGTCAATGATGTCATATGCAATGGTGCAGCCCCCATCGCTTTTGTAGACTACATTGCTTTGGAGAAAACTTCAGAATACATGCTAGGGGAGATAGCAAAAGGACTATTAGAGGGTGCAAAGCAATCTGATATGCCTATAGTTGGCGGGGAAACTGCAACTCTTCCAGATATAATAAAGGGAGATGGGGAAGGATTTGATCTAGCTGGAACATGTCTTGGTGTAGTTAAAAAAGATAAAATAATTTCTGGAAAAGATATTGTTCCAGGAGATATAGTGATTGGTATTGCCTCATCAGGAGTTCATTCAAATGGACTAACACTTGCAAGAAAAGCCCTGAGCGAGGAAGACTATCCTGAACTTTTGATCCCTACTAGGATCTATGTAAAACAGATACTTAATCTAATTGATAATGTCAAAGTTAAAGGGATGGCACACATCACAGGTGGCGGTCTTCTAAATCTTAAAAGACTGAAAAAAGGCATGGGATTTGAACTTGATCTTCCAGAACCCCCAGTGATCTTTAAAAAAATTATGAATACAGGTGTAGAAATTGAGGAGATGTACAGGACCTTCAATATGGGAACTGGATTTATGGTAATTGTTCCAAAAGAAGAGAAGGAGAAGTCACTTGAGATATTAAATAAATACTACCATTCATATGTAATAGGGAAGATTATAGCAGAGGACATAATAAAAGCCCATATTAGGGGCTTAGATAAATCTTTTACTTTATAATTTTTTCGTAAGATTACATGAGCAAAACCAAAAGATATAAAAACAGTTGCCTCATTTTATCAACAGTTTAGGGTAATCTAAAATTATCAGGAGAGTTCAATATCTGTAGAGTGGTGCTATGGCAAAATCCCAATCAAAGAAAAAAAAGGAAGAGAACAGTTGCCCGAAGATTGGCGTTTATGTCTGTCACTGTGGTACTAATATAGCAGGCAGTGTTAATATAGAGGAAGTTGTTAATTTCTCTAAAACAATAGAAAATGTGTCTGTTGTAAGAGAGCATATGTACCTCTGCTCTGAGCAGGGACAGAACACTATAAAGGACGATATTAAAAAAGAAGGGATTAACAGGGTTGTTGCCGCTTGCTGCTCGCCTAGAACTCATGAAGAAATATTCAGAAAGACGTTAAATTCGGCAAATTTGAATAAATACCTCTATGAGCAAGTTAATATTAGGGACCAGTGTTCGTGGCCGCATTTTAAAGACAAAGAAAATGCGACTAAAAAGGCAAAGCAGTTAGTTAAAAGTGGAGTATATAGGGCCTCTGAATTAGAGCCTTTAGAAGATAGAAAACTCTCTGTTTTAAAATCTGCACTGGTAATAGGTGGAGGCATATCTGGAATTAACGCTGCGCTAGATTTGGCCCGCAGTGGATTCAAGGTATACATTGTAGAAAGAGATCCAAGCATTGGCGGAAAGATGGCCCAACTAGATAAGACATTCCCTACAAATGATTGCTCCGCATGTATTCTTGCTCCAATGATGGTAGAAGTTTCAAACACTCCAAATATTGAGCTTCTTACCTACTCAGAGATTGAAGATGTCTCCGGGCATATAGGAAAATATCACATCGTTGTTAAGAAAAAACAGACGTCGGTAGACTGGGAAAAGTGTAATGGCTGTGGCGATTGTAGCATAGTATGTCCTATTAAAGTTGACAATGAATTTAACTGCAATATGGACAAGAGAAAGGCTATCTATATACAATTTCAACAGGCAATACCGATGAAAGCAGTTATCGACAAAACAAAATGTATCAAGTGTAAGTTGTGTGAGAAGAGATGTAAAGTTGGTGCGATAGATATCTCAAAAAATGATGATGAGTTTGTTGAATTTGATGTTGGAAGTATTATTGTTACAACTGGTTATGATCTATTTGACCCCAATAAAAAAGCTGAATATGATTATGACCATCCGAACGTTATAACTTCTCTAGAACTTGAGAGGATGATGTGTGCTTCTGGACCAACAAAAGGTGAGATATTAAGGCCATCTGATGGTAGAAAACCACATACAATTTCTTTTATCCAATGCGTCGGCTCAAGAGACGAAAAGACAAATGATTATTGCTCTAGAATCTGTTGCACATATTCAATTAAACATGCTAGACTCCTAAAGGAAAAATATCCAGATATAGATATGTTCATTCATTATATCGATCTAAGATGTTTTGGGAAAGGTTATGAGGAGTATTATAGGATGGCTAGAGAAAAGGGAGTTAAGTTCATAAGAGGCAGGATAAGTCAAGTTGACTCAATTGGAGACAGATTAGAGGTCTCGGGTGATGACGACACCCTCGGAGAACAGATAAGTGTTATTGCTGATCTTGTTGTTTTGGCAGTTGCAATGGAATCTCCAAAAGGAACAAAGAAACTTGCAAATCTATTGAACATAAGTACTGATAAAACTGGATTTTTCAAAGAGATTCATCCAAAACTAAAACCTGTAAGTACTGACAGCGATGGAATCTTTATTGCTGGTGCATGTCAGGGCCCCAAGGAAATCCCAGATGCAGTAAGCCAAGGAAAAGCAGCGGCTTCTGCAGCTTCTTCTCTTATGTCTAAAGGTGAAATAGAAATTGAGCCCCTTTTTGCCCAAATAATCGAAGATTTGTGTGCAAGATGTAGAACGTGCGAATCTCTTTGTACATACAAGGCAATTAGATATACTGAAGAGGATAAAATGGAAGTGGATATTGCCTTGTGCAAAGGATGTGGTGTTTGTAGTGCGGCATGCCCTTCTGGGGCAATCAAAGCAAATCACTTTACAACTAAGCAAGTCAGAATGCAGATTTTGGCTCTTACGGAGGGTAGTAAATGAAAATCGTCCTTAACGAAACCAACAAGAATCTAGTAAATAAGGTCATTGAATACGGTGGTAAAAGGGTTTATGAGTGCTTTCAGTGTGGGATGTGTGCTTCAGGATGTCCTGTTGCAAGCGATACCGACCATAAAATAAAAAGAACTATGCATCAGGTTCTTTTGGGTCTTGACGAACAAATATTAGATAAAAAAGCAATATGGCTTTGCACTACTTGCTTCATGTGCTTGGAAAGATGCCCTCAAAATGCAGGGCCAACGGATGTTGTATTTGCGCTAAGAAGAATTTCTGCAGAAAATGGAATAATTCCAGAAGCCCAAATTGAAGTTGCAAATAATATTTATCACCTTGGACATGCAGTTACCGTTCAAAAGGGTATTACTCTTAGAAATAAGGTAAAAGCTCCACCTCTTAAGACAGCAGGTTCCGACAAGAAGTATGTACTTGAAATCCAAAAGATTGTTGATTCTACTCATGCAGGAAAATTACTAAAGATAAGAAAAGATTGGAAGCCAAAGGGAGATGATGTAATTGCATGCGACTGATTATGCTTTGTACACTGGATGCATTATTCCCTTAAGATATCCCGATATTGAAAACTCCATAAGGGAAACAATGTCACTTCTCGGAGCCAATGTTTATGACATGGTGGGTGCAGGTTGTTGCCCTCCAGGTGGGGCATTCTGGTCAGTTGAAGAAATTTCAGGACTTGCACAGAGTGCTAGAAATATATCAATAGCTGAATCTATGAACAAAGATTTAATGGCTGTTTGCAATGGATGTTTTTGTTACCTAAAGAATAGTAATCTGCTCTTGAAAAATGATCAGGAAAAGAGAGAGAAGGTAAATACTATCCTAAATAGAGTAGGAAGAAAATATCAAGGTACAATTTCTGTATATCATTTAGTAGAAGTACTCCATGATCATATTGGTACTGAAAAAATTAAAGAAGCTACAAAGATAAAATTAGATGGAGCTAAGGCTGCTGTACATTATGGCTGCCATCTATTGAGACCTTCAGATCACCTAATGGCTGAAAATCCTGAAAAACCTCACAAACTAGATGCTTTGGTTGAAGCTTTGGGAATGGAAAGTGTATACTATCCAAAGAAATTATCTTGTTGTGGCGCAGGTGGCGGTATGAGAGGTAATAATCCAGATGTTACTTTAAAGATTTTAGAAAAAAAACTTCTGAATATTAAATACTCAGACCCAGACTGTATCGTTACAGCTTGCCCTTTCTGCTTCCTTCAGTTTGATTTAGGGCAAAAAGGTCTAAGGGATAAGGGTGAAGATTTCTGTATACCTGTTTTTTACTATAATCAACTTCTGGGGCTCTCAATGGGACTCCCAAAAGAGAGGATAGCCTCCCTTTCAGAAACTCCAAGGGATGGATTCATAAAAAAATTCTATGGTGTTGGCTGATGACTAATTTTGAGCCGAATATTGTTGGTTTTGTCTGCAACTGGTGCACTTACGCAGGTGCCGATCTTGCAGGCTCTTCAAGATATAGCTATCCACCAAATATTAAGATGATAAGGCTTATGTGCTCTGGAAGAGTGGATCCTGCATTTATTCTTGAAACATTTGCTAGAGGTGCAGATGGAGTATTTATTGGAGGGTGTCACATACCTAGGGACTGCCACTATCAGCAAGGAAACTTTAAAGCACTAAAAAGGGTAACACTATTAAAAAAACTAATTGCAGACATGGGAATAGAACCTGAAAGATTGGAGATATTTTGGATCTCCGCATCAGAGGGAAAAAGATTCTCGGAAGTCATGACATCATTCACTGAAAGAATAAGAGAATTAGGGCCAAATCCAATAAGAGTATAAAATGAAAAAAATAATAGTCCTGGGTATTGGGAATCCATATCTTAAAGATGATAGGATAGGGCCTAAAATTGTTGAGGATTTAGAAAAATTTTTCAGCGGGCATGGTAATATTATCTTTGAAGTTTTCTATTCTTCAGGCATTGAACTACTAGATTCTATTTTAGATTATAATTGTGCAATATTTGTCGATTCAATTATTTCTAACAATATTGGAAAAATCACTTATCTTACATTAGAGGATATCCTATCAATACCTGAAACATCTTCGCCTCACTCAACAAACTTTTCGACTATGGTGAAACTTGGAATGAAGGTCTCTCCGGAAAGAATGCCAAATGAAATACTTTTTTGTGCAATAGGGATAAAGGACCCTTTCACGTTTTCAGATGAGTTCACATCAAATCTTGAAGAGTCCTATCTAAGTATCCTAGAAGAGATAAAAGATAAAGTAAAAGATTTGGCTACATAGCCTTTCTTACAGCATCGTGCATTATCATATCTGCTTGAGGCGCTCCAACAAAGGCAAGTTTACCATTTATTACAATTGCAGGTACACTCATGACCCCAAGTTTTCTTGCTTTTGAATTTCCTTCTGGAGTTGCAATATTAACTATGGCCACATCAACATTGTCATACTGTGATGCAACTCTATAAGCCATTTCAGCTGCCGATGGGCAATGTGAGCATCCAGATAAAGCTAGGACTTCAATTAGTACTCTTTTCTTTTCACCTGAAAACTTTTCTTTTAGTTCGTCCATCTTCTTCTGTCTTATCTCATCGATTTCTTCCATTACAACACTACACTATATACTAGTACTTTACTTATAAAAATTTATATAAGAATCTTACAAAACATTTTTATAAATAAACATTCATAAAACAAATGGAGTGATTATATGAAAATACTAGGAGTTTGCGGGTCCCCTAGAGAGGGCAATACTTTATTTCTATTGAAGAAAGCACTTGAAACATGTAAAGAGCTTGGAGTTGAAACAGAACTTGTACATGTTGGACAAATGAAAGTAGCCCCTTGTAAGGCATGCGGGGGATGTAAGGATACTGGAATTTGCGTTCAGAAAGACGATATGACACCTTTGTACGATAAGATAAGAGGTGCTGATGGAATAATATTGGCTTCTCCAGTATACTTAGGTGGTGTTTCTGCACAGATGAAAGCTTTTATGGATAGAACCAGAGCTTTGAGACAAAAATTCGAACTTCGAAACAAGATTGGCGCTGGAATTTCTGTAGGAGGATTTAGAAACGGTGGGCAGGAAACTACCCTACAACAGATTTTCAATTTCTTCTTGATTCATAATTCAATCGTTGTTGCAGATGAGGCGACATCGCACTATGGTGGTGTTGGGTTTGGTTATAATATTGGAGACTCTGATAAAGATGAATATGGTATAAAGACCTCTCAGAATACGGCAAAGAACATGGTAAAGGTACTAAAGTTGATAAAAGGGGAGTCTAAAGAGGAAATAAAAACTTGGTAAGGTTATTTCATGATAGGTCGGGAGGATATAAAGAATATCCTGAGCAGTTATGATCTCGATAACATAACAATAGGTGTATTGGGAGGACATTCTGCCCTTGATATTTCAAGCGGTGTAAAAAAATACGGATTCAATACAGTTGCAGTTTGTCAAAAAGGTAGAGAAAAGACATATTCAAAGTATTACAAATCTAGGGATGGCCGAGGCTGTATTGATGAAGTTGTTGTCCTAGACTCATTCAAAGATATTACAAATAAAGATGTTCAAAAAGAGCTCCGAGAAATGAACACTATTTTCATACACAACAGGTACTTCTGGGTTTACTTCGATTTTGAACGAATAGAAAATGATTTCTTCGTTCCTATATACGGAACAAGAGGGCTTGTAAAGCTTGAAGAAAGAGATGTTCCAAAAAATCAGTATTATCTTTTAGAAAAAGCAGGAATCAGATTTCCAAAGATATTCTCATCCCCCGATAAAATTGATAGGCTTGTAATAGTAAAGGTCTCAGAGGCTATAAGAGGGTACGAGCGGGCATTTTTCTTTGCATCCTCTCTCAAGGAATATGAACAGAAAAGCAAGGAATTAATAGATAAAGGAATGATAACAAAAGAAGCATTAAAAAAAGCCGTAATTGAAGAGTATATCTTGGGCGCTCAAACCAATTTCAATTTCTTCTACTCAAATACTAAAGAAGAGCTGGAACTTATGGGTACTGACACCAGGAGGCAAACTAACCTAGACGGTATTTTAAGACTCCCTGCAAATGAGCAACTTGAGGTCTTAAAATATGTTAAACCTAAAATGATTGAAACAGGCCACATAACTTGCACCACAAAAGAAAGCATCTTAGAAAAGGCTTTTGATATCGGAGAGAAATTTGTAAGTGTTACTAAGAAGGAATATCCGCCGGGAATAATAGGGCCTTTCGCCCTCCAAGGGGCAGTGGCATCATATGAAGGAAAGGAAGAAATAGTCATATTTGATGTTTCTATGAGAATTCCTGGAAGTCCTGGAACAAAATTCACACCCCACACAGGATACCTATATGGTAGAGAAATTAGCTATGGAGAAAGAATAGGGATGGAATTGAGAGAAGCTCTAGAAAAAGGATCTATTTATAATATCCTGTCCTAGGCCTCTTTTTTAAAACATGTTTTTCTATTATTTTTTCTATTGAATCAATCGAAAATGGTTTGATAAGAACAAATTTTGCACCTGCGTCGAATAGATCTTTCTGTAATTCTGTATAAGCCGTGCCACCTATAACAATTGCATTTGGATTAAACTTAATTATCTCTTTTGTAGCTTTAATTCCATCCATAACGGGCATTTTTATGTCCATTACGACAACATCCGGTAATTCTTTTTTGTAAGTCTCTACGCCTTCTAATCCATTAAATGCAAGTAAAACCTCATGTGCATGAAGACCTTGTTTCAATATGTCCAAAAAATCTTGATTGTCATCAACGAGTAGTATTTTTACCATAATATCACTACAATACATTCAACACTGTAAGGCTAGTTGATTTATTGACGCCTTTAAGCTTTCTGATATTCTCTATTATCATATTAAACTCTTTTGGTGAATTGCATAAAACATAGGCAACTACATCCCATTCACCTGTTGTTTCGTATACTCTTTTTACTCCCTCAATTTTCATGATCTGTTTTACAATCTCATCTGTTGATTCTTGAGTATGTGTATTTAAGAGTACCAATGAAATAAATCCAAAATTTGTAGAGACTTCAACTGTGAAGTTTTTTATAATACCTGTTTCGATAAGGTTATCAATCCTCCTTCGGATAGATCCTTCAGAAACGGAGAGCCGTTTTGCTATCTCAGTGTTCTTCATCCTAGAGTTTTCTTCTAAAATCGATAAAATTTGTATATCCAGTTCATCCATAAGATAAAATTTGTATTTGGCTTTAAAAATATTTCGATTATCGTAGTTTGTATACTATTTTTAACCGTAAAACTTAAAAGGAGTTTACGATTAATGCCATCGAGGTGATTTGGATGGGAGAATGTCCAGAATGTAGTTGCGTTATTGAAATAGAAAATCCAGAAGTAGGGGACATCGTAGAGTGCTCTGAGTGCGGAATAGAGCTTGAAATAATAAGCCTTGACCCACTAGTACTAGCAGTTGCCCCTGAAGAAGAAGAGGATTGGGGAGAATAAAATGGTCAAAATATTGGACACAACTTTAAGAGAAGGCGAGCAGACCGCAGGTGTTTCTTTTACTATCAATGAAAAGATGGCACTTGCTAAGATGCTTGATGATTTTGGGGTCGACATGATAGAGGTCGGCCATCCAAACGTTTCTCCAAAGATTGAAGAATTTATCAGAAAGGTTGTGAAAGAGGATCTCAAGGCAGAAATAGTAGGACATGTTAGGGCTGTCAAGGGAGACGTAGAAATGGCTGTTGACTGTGAAGTTGACAGAGTTGCAATATTTCTTGCAACTTCTAATGTTCATCTTAAAGATAAATTAAAGATGTCCAAGGAAGTAGCAATAGAAAAAGTAGTAGATTGTGTCCAATATGCAAAAGACCACGGACTTAAAGTCAGGTACACACCCGAAGATGCGACAAGAACAGATTTCGATTATCTTATTGAAATCTGTAATGCTGCAATTGATGCTGGGGCTGACAGAATAAGTGTCGCAGATACCGTTGGGGTTATGCAACCCCACATTTTTTATGATCTTGTAACGACTATTAAGAAAAATCTAAAACCTGTTGGAATTGATGTACACTGCCATAATGACTTTGGTCTTGCAGTTGCCAATGCTATGGCGGGTGTTAGAGCGGGGGCAGATTGTGTTCACACTACCGTGAATGGTATAGGGGAAAGAACAGGCATAGTAGATTTATCAAACTTTGTAGTGGCCACTCATATTTTGGATAATGAAAACTTAAAATATGATCTTAAGATGTTAAAACAGATCTCTGCATATGTGGAAAAAATAACTGGGATATATGTTTATCCTTTAATGCCCATCATGGGTGATAACGCCTTCACACATAAGAGTGGGGTCCACACAGATGGAGTTCTAAAAAATCCAACTACTTACGAACCTTTCTCGCCAGAGATGATTGGTAAGGAGAGGAAAATAATTGTAGATAAGTTTGCTGGCAAAAGGGCCGTTATGTCAAAGTTAAATCAATATGGTATTGAGGCCAACGATGAAGATTTGCTAAAAATAATTCATGAGATTAAGAAGGTAGGGGACGAAAGAAAGATTGTACACGAAACAGATATCCTAGACATTGCCGAAAAGGTGCTTGGCGTTAAAGCTGTAACTATCCCAACTGGAGTTGATGCTGTTTTATTCCTAAGGCTTGAGGCCCACATATACACAACATCGATATCCAGAAAGATAAAGAACATGAAGGGTGTTGAAAAGCTCTACGAAATGTCTGGAGACGAAGATATCTCAATCTATGCATCATTAAAAAATGTTGCAGAACTCAATAACTTGATAGAAGATATAAGAAGTATTCCTGGAGTTCTTGCAACAAGTACAAGAGTAGTTCTAAAGAAATATGGTGAGGTTAATGGGAACAGTTGCTGAAGAGATTTTTTCTAAGAAACTTTCTAGAGATGTATCTGCTGGAGAAATTGTTTTGGTCGATATAGATGTAACAATGAGTCATGACAACACGACACCGCTTGCAATCAAAGCATTGAGAAATACAGGCAAGCCATTGTATGATAAGAACAGGATTGTTGTTATCTTTGACCATGTCCAGCCACCGGCATCAGTTGAAAGTGCCACATTACAGAAAGAAGTATTGGAATTCATAAAAAAAGAAGGCATAAAGAACTTCTTTAGAGAAGGGATTTGCCACCAGGTTCTTGTTGAGAAAGGATTTGTCATACCGGGTAGAGTGATTATTGGCGGGGATTCACATACATGTACTTACGGAGCTCTTGGAGCCTTTGGAACAGGAGTAGGATCGACAGATATTGGTGTTTCTTACGCTACTGGGAAGAACTGGTTTAGAGTTCCTGAAACATTTTACTTTGATGTTAAGGGGTCATTTGCTAAGGGAGTGTATCCAAAAGATTTGATCTTAAAAATTATAGGGAAAGTTGGCGCTAGGGGTGCTACTTACAAGGCATGCGAGTTTGGTGGAGAAACAATTGAGAATATGGCATTAGGGGATAGACTTACCCTCACTAACATGGCAATCGAAATGGGGGGGAAGACAGGCTTAATAAAAACAGACAAAGTAACAGAGAACTTTCTAAAGTCAAGAGGGTACCCATATACAGAAATTGTTCCAAAAGATCCAAATTATGAGAAGGTCTTTGAATTTGATGTTGATGACCTAACACCTCAGCTAGCTGTTTCACCAAGGGTGGACAATGTTTATCCTGTTGAAAAGTATGCAGGAACAGAAGTTGATGAGGTATTCATAGGAACATGCACTAATGGCAGAATAGATGATCTTGAAATAGCTGCAAGGATGCTTAAAGGAAAGAAGTTAAGCCCGCTTCTTAAAACTATTATTGTTCCAGCTTCAAATGAGATATACTTTGAGGCAATGAATAGAGGGTACATAAAAATATTCATGGATGCAGGGGCAATGGTTTGTAATCCTGGGTGCGGACCGTGCATAGGAAGGCATCAAGGCGTAATTGCGCCAGGAGATCGGGCCTTGACAACAATGAATAGGAATTTCATAGGAAGAATGGGTTCAGACAAAGGTGAAATTATAATAGCCTCTCCCGCAACAGCTGCAGCAACTGCACTTACAGGAAAGATCACAGATCCAAGAGAGGTGATGTAGTGGGGAAAATATTCAGATTCGATGATGATGTAAATACTGACGAAATAATACCAGGCAGATACAACGTAACAACAGATCCAAAAGCACTTGCTGAGCACTGCTTTTTCGAGGTAAGACCAGATTTTTCAAAGACTGTAAAGGCTGGAGATTTCATAGTTGCAGGCGAAAACTTTGGATGTGGCTCATCAAGAGAGCATGCACCAATTGCAATAAAGGCTTCTGGTGTAAAGGCAGTAATTGCAAAAAGCTTTGCAAGGATATTTTACAGAAACTGTATCAATATAGGCCTTCCAATTATGATTTCAGATGAACTATATGATCTTGTCCAGGATGGAGAAGAGATTGAAGTCAACTTAAAGGAAGGACGAATCAAAATTCTAAAAACTGGCAAAGAGGTCAGATCACAGGGATTTCCAGAATTTATTCTGAAAATTATTGATGCCGGCGGAATTGTCAATTTCTTAAAAAATCATGACATAGGTGAGCTAGAAGATGGGATATAAAATATGCGTTATCAGAGGAGACGGTATAGGAAACGATGTAATTGATGCAGGATTAAAGTTACTTTCACATGTTAATCTTGATTTTGATTACTCTTATGCAGAGGCAGGTTACGACTGCTATCTAAAAAATGGAACTTCTATTCCACAGAAAACAATTGAAGCCTGCAGAGATGCAGATGCGACATTTTTTGGGGCTGTTTCATCACCCCCGGACATACCTGACTATAAGAGTGCAATTGTTACCTTAAGAAAAGAGCTTGATCTTTTTGTAAATGTAAGGCCAATAAAAAGCCTCCCAGTTGAAATTTCAAGACCAAATATCGATATAGTCATGATGAGAGAAAACACCGAAGGTATGTATAAGGGGATTGAAAGAGAGGAGAACGGAGTTGCAATAGCAGAAAGACACATTTCAGAGAAGGCATCAAGAAGACTTGCCGAGTTTACTTACAAATATGCAAGAGAGAATAACAGAAAAAAAGTTACTGTGGTCCACAAGGCAAATGTCTTAAGAAAGACGTGTGGACTTTTCAGAAGAACTGTGCTATCAGTTTCAGAAAATTTCCCCGACATAGAAACAGAAGAAGTTATAGTAGATGCAATGGCAATGAGATTAATCAAAGAAGCAGAAAGATTTGATGTTGTTGTCACAACTAATTTATTTGGGGATATATTATCTGATGAGGCATCTCAGCTTGTCGGTGGTCTTGGCATAGCACCTTCGGGAAATATAGGCGAGAAAAAAGGACTATTTGAACCAGTCCATGGCTCAGCACCAAAGTATGCAGGAAAAGATATTGCAAATCCAACAGCAACTTTTCTTTCAGCTGCAATGATGCTAGACTTTCTTGGAGAAAAGAAAGAAGGAGACAGAATACGAAATAGTATTTTCAAAACATTTGCTGAAGGTAAGAGAACAAAAGATTTGGGTGGAAATCTTGGAACTCTGGCTTTTACTGAGGCAGTAATCAATAATTTGGAGTGATTAGATGAAAATAGGAATGCTTTATTCGAGAGTCAGACTCGACGAGAAGTTTTTACTCGAAGAATTTAGGAATAGAGGGATTGAAGTAGAAAGAATGGATACGAGATGTGCAATATTCAATATAACAGATTTCGAAAAAATGGATTATGATGTAGTACTGGAAAGGGAAATAAGTCATCTTAAAGCTCTTTACTCTCTTAAGGTATTAAATGAAATGGGAGTCAAAACAGTCAATACTTACCAAACTGCTAATACTTGTGGAGATAAAGTTTTAACAACTTTAGCTTTGACAAAACATAAAGTTCCTTCCCCTATAACATACATTGCTTTTACCCCTGAGGAGGCTATTCAGGCTATTGAAAAGATTGGATATCCTGCAGTATTAAAGCCAGCAACTGGTTCTTGGGGAAGACTTCTTTCAAAAGTAAATGACAAGGAAACTGCAGAAAGTATACTTGAACACAAAGTCGTACTTGGGTCATATCATCACTCGGTGTTTTATATCCAAGAATACATTAACAAACCTGAGAGGGATATTAGGGCATTTGTTGTTGGAGACGAAGTAATTGGAGCTATTTACAGAAACTCTCCACACTGGATAACAAATACAGCCCGAGGTGGAGTTGCCTCTAATTGCCCGTTGACAGATGAAATATCAGAAATTTGCCTTAAAGCCGCAGAAGCTGTTGGTGGCGGAGTAGTTGCAATTGATCTATTGGAAGACAGAGGAAAGCTTTTAGTAAATGAAGTCAATTATACTATGGAGTTTAAGAATAGTATTGCACCAACAGGTGTTAATATACCAGGTAAAGTAGTTGATTATGTTATTGAAGTAGCAAAGAGGTAATTAAAATGAAAGTTTCAATTATTGGTGCTTCAGGTTATACTGGAGGAGAGTTACTAAGACTATTGGTAAATCACCCTGAAGTAACACTTGATAGGATCACATCTGAGTCAAATGCTGGCTCTTATGTGCATATGATTCATCCAAATTTAAGAGGATTTAACATTAAATTCTCATCAATCAAAGAATCCTTTGATTCCGATCTAGTATTCTTTTGTCTCCCCCATGGTGTTTCAATGGATTACCTAAGGGAATTTTATGATACAGGAGTTAAGATAATAGATTTAGGGGCAGATTTGAGACTGAAAGACAAGGATGTATACAAGTCATGGTACGGGCTTGACCACAAGTGCCCAGAACTCTTAGAGAAAGCTGTATACGGCATCCCTGAGATCCATAGAGAAGAGATAAAGAAGACTAAATTAGTTGCAAATCCAGGTTGCATTGCCACATCAATGATTATGGCATTGTATCCATTAAGACATCTCAACCTAGATAAGGATAGGATAGTAATTGACAGCAAAATAGGATCATCTGCATCAGGGGATTCCTTCAGCGCTTCAACACACCATCCGGAAAGATCAAGAGCGATAAGATGCTACTCTCCAATTTACCATAGACATATAGCAGAAGTGGAACAGGAAACTGGATTTAAAGTCACAATGGCACCCCACGCTATTGAGATGGTAAGAGGAATATTTACAACGATTTATCTGTTCTTAAATCAGCCTTACGATGAGAAGGAAATCAGAGGGATATATAGAGAATTTTCGGATAATAATAAGTTCTTCAGAGTAGTAAAGCAGAAGAAAGGAATCTACAGGCACCCTGATCCCAAAATACTAACAGGTTCAAACTTCTGTGAAGTCGGATTTGAGCTTGATAGAGAAAACAAGAGAATGATTGTCTTTTCAGCTATAGATAATCTTATGAAAGGTGCAGCTGGTGCTGCAGTGCAGAACATGAACATTATGTACGGTCTTGAAGAAGATACAGGCCTAAAATATATCGGTTACCACCCGATTTAGGTGATTAGATGATTGTAATAAAGATTGGTGGAAGCCTTGGTACAGAGGTAGAAAGCTTAGCAAAAGAGATAGCCGAGATTTCAAAAAAGGAAAAGATAGTTGTTGTCCATGGGGGATCTTATGAGACTACAGAAATCTCAAAGAAGCTTGGAAAAGAAACAAAGTTTGTTACATCTGTTTCCGGTTTTAGATCAAGATACACCGATCTTGAAACAATCCAAATCATGGAAATGGTAATGGCCGGAAAGATAAACAAAGAGCTTGTAAAGCTACTCCAAAAATCAGGTGCTAATGCTTTTGGATTATCGGGTGCTGATGGAAAGGTCTTGCTTGCCAAGAGAAAAGATTCTATTAAGATCATTGAAGATGGAAAAAAGAAAATACTAAAGGATGATTTCACAGGAAAAGTTGAGAGTGTCAACAAGGAACTTATTACAATGTTGCTTGATAAAGGGTATTTACCAATTATCTGCCCTTTGGCAATAAGTGCTGAAGGGGACATTGTGAACACTGATGGGGACAGGGCTGCAGCTGCAATAGCATCTGCACTATCTGCTGATCTAGTAGTCATGACCAATGTCGATGGATTTCTAAAGGATGGAAAGCTTGTAACAGAACTCAACTTATTACAGATTGAAGAAGCTTATCAATTTGCGGATGGAGGTATGAAGAAAAAACTCCTTGCCGCAAAAGAGGCCATAGAACAGGGAAGCCCTAAAGTAATAATTGCAAGAGGAAATCTAGATAATTCATTAGAAAATGCCTTGAATGGCAAGAGAACGGTGATTTCAAGATGATCTATAAAGACTTAGAAGAAAAGTATGGTAGCGGTGTCTACTATAAGAGAGATCTGGAAATTATTTCGGGCAAAGGTATCTATCTTTATGATAGCCAAGGAAATGAATACATAGACTGCGTTGCAGGTCATGGAGTTTGCCTTTTTGGGCATTCTCACCCAAAGATAGTCCAAGCTATAAAAGAGCAGTCTGATACTTTGATTTCATGCCCCGAGATATTCTATAATGACAAGAGAGCAGAGCTTTTGGAAAAAATAGCTGAAATTACGCCAAAAGGACTTACAAAAACATTTCTATCAAACTCTGGTGCTGAGGCTGTTGAAGCAGCATTAAAGTTTTCAAGAAAAATAACTGGAAAGACAGATATCGTTTCATTCACATTTGGATTCCATGGCAGGACAATGGGGGCTCTTTCTGCAACTTGGAAAGCGGAATACAAAAAACCTTTCTTGCCGTTGGTTCCAGGTTTTTGTCATACTGCATACAATAATCTAGAAAAACTTCAAGAGGTAATTACTGACAATACCGCCGCAATCATAGTAGAGCCTATCCAAGGAGAAGGTGGAGTTAAACCCGCCAACATGGATTTCATAAAAGGTATCAGAGAGATTTGTGATCAAAAAGGAATATTGATGATTGTAGATGAGGTCCAGACAGGTTTTGGAAGAACTGGGGAGTTGTTTGCAATAAATAGATACAATGTTTCGCCAGATATCTTATGCCTTGGAAAAGGAATAGCCGGTGGAATACCTATGGGGGCAACTGTTGTCAGAGAAGATCTATCAAATCTTGACAAGGGAGAGCATGGCTCCACATTTGGAGGAAATCCCCTTGCATGTAACGCTTCACTTGCCGCAATTAGGACTCTAAAAGAAGAAAAACTCGTGGAAAGATCAAGAGAAAATGGAGAATACTTCTTATCACAACTGAAAAAGAATATCGATGAAACTGTTTACAAAGATATAAGGGGTCTTGGCCTTATGATTGGAATTGAGATGAAGCAGAAGGTAGGGCCCTATCTTGCACAACTTATGGAGAAAAAAGTACTTGCACTTACAGCAGGAAAACTTGTAGTCCGATACCTCCCACCTTTAATAATTGAAAAGGACCATATTGATAGGGTTGTTGAGGCGACAGGTGAAATTATTGGAAGAAGTTAAACTGCTTGAAGAGATAATAAAAATCTATAGCCCTTCAGAGAAAGAAAAAAATGTCTCTGATTTTTTATTTAATTTTCTTAAAAATAAGAAATTTAATGTCAAACAAGATAAAGAATGGAATGTTATTTCAACAATTGGCTCTGGCCCCCCTTACATTCTTCTGACAAGTCATATGGATACAGTCAGTGGAGAAGTTCCTTTTAGAATTGAAGGCAAGAAAATATATGGTAGAGGTGCATGTGATGCCAAATCACCGCTTGCAGCACTTCTTTCTGCGTTTATTAGGTTTAAAAATAAAAAATTCAAAGGAACACTTATCTTTGCTGGAGTTACTGGTGAAGAAGCCCCAAATTCTAGAGGTACTTTGGAATTAATGAAAAAGATAAAAGCAGATTTCATATTTCTAGGGGAGCCCGGTTCTGCTGATGGGATTACAATAGGATACAAAGGCAGATTGCTTCTGAAGATATTGTTTAAGGGTAAAGCTTCACATTCCTCTTCAGAAGAAGATAATCCAATATTAAAGTTCATAGATTTTTCAAACAAAGTTAGCATGCTATATAAAGGAAACAACTTGTTTGAATCTCTCAGTTATTCACCAACTTCAATATCTGCAGAATCTGAAAGTAATGTTATGCCAAGTGAATGCAGGATAACAATTGACTTTAGAATCCCGCCTGGGTTATCTCATGAAACTGTCTTAAAAGAGATATCACAACTTCTTGATGGTGAAATCGAGCTAGTCGAAGGTGTAGATGGAGTAATCACTTCAAAGAATAACATACTTGTAAAAACATTAGTAAAGGCGATAAGGGAAAATGGATTTTCCCCAAAATATAAGAAAAAAACAGGATCTTCTGATATGAATCTCCTTGTTAGATTGACAGAGAACATAGTTACCTATGGCCCAGGCGACTCATCTTTAGACCATACAGATATGGAATGTATTGACACTGACGAATATCTTAAATCAATTGATATTTTAGAGATGGCAATATCAGAAATCTTTGGGATAGTTTCTCTTTAGATCCCATAAGAATACTAATGCAAGTATAAAGAATGCTAACAATCCCGGAATACCAAAAGGAACACCTAATAGTTGATTATTTGTTTGTGCAAAGATTATCCCAAATCCAACGTAAGCGTTTATTGCACCGTGTCCAAGTGCTGCAGTCAAAACTGATTTTGATTTAATTTTTAACCACCCAAAAAATATCCCTACAAATATAGTCCAAAGTGTGAAGAGAAATACACCCGGTAAAGGGTATTGGTGATAGTTATATCCCATTGCAATTAAAGGTGCATGCCATAGTCCCCATATAACACCAGTTATTAATAGAGTCTTTAGGATAGAAAACTTTTCTAGCAAGAGATCCTGAAGGTATCCACGCCACCCATACTCTTCTCCAAATGCGAATATAGAGTTAGGAAAAATAGGCGCAATTGAATAGTTGATTAAATAGATATAGATAGGAATACCATACTGAATTGGGAATATTAAATCCATATCAGTTCTTAGAGTTCCAAATCCCATTATTACAAATAGAAGAACTCCTAGCCCAATAACTAAAAATGGATAAAGATAGGCAGCTAAATAATATTTAATACTCTTGCCTTTGTTTATCCCAAAAGATGAAAGTTTTCTTTTAAGATAGAATTTGGTAAGTGTGACAGATACAATTAGCGGTACAAACATCATGGCAATTAGAAATGCAAATGTATTCTGGTATGTAAGGCCACCGTTAAGAAAAATAATTGCATCCATCAAATATGTAATAAAAAATGTGATTATTACAAAATAAATAATTCCTTTTGAGGAATTGTCATTTAAATTTGGAAGATTAGATGTCATTTTCTCACTGTACTAAATAATTATTTGTTATTTAAATAATTATTTCTAACAAAATTAGGGTAGACGAAAATTTTATAAAGGGTAATATATTACCACATTGGATATAAAAAAAATAATAAAGGAGGGATGCCCGTGGAAACAAAATTAGATTGGTGCAAATTAACTAGTAAGGACATAATAGAGAAGTTGAGTACATCTACGGGTGGGCTCTCCTCTAAAGAAGCGACCTCAAGACTTGAAAAGTATGGATACAATGAGATTAAATTCAAGAAAAGAGGGCCAATTATCAGATTTTTAATGCAATTCAATAATCCTCTGCTCATGGTTCTAATAGTGGCAGCTTTTGCATGTTTTTTCCTATGGGCTTTCATGGGAGAAGAAGATATCATAATGGACATGTGGGTTATTATAGGAGTTGTTATAGCAACAGCCGTGATTGGATTTATCCAAGAAGGGAAAGCTGAAGCCTCAATTGATGCCTTAAAGGATATGCTAGTGGATAAATGCAAGGTAATGAGAGATGGTGAAACTAAAGTAATTCCTGCAAGAGATCTAGTTCCAGGAGATATCGTTATTATTGAGGCCGGAGATAAAGTACCTGCTGACCTTAGAATAGTATCTTCAAAGAGTTTGCATTTAGATGAATCAATGCTTACAGGAGAATCAATGCCTGTCCGAAAAGGTACAGAAGATGATCCCAATAATAAAAATAACGAAGGAAAGTATTGTATGGCCTATGGGGGAACTTTTGTAACAAGCGGAAGAGGAAAAGGTATTGTATATGCAACTGCGGAAGAAACTGAAATTGGGAAAATAGCAAAACTAATGAAGAGTTCTGGCCAGACTACACCCCCTATATTAAAAAAGATATCGGCATTTGTAAAGCTACTAATCATTACTATTGTTTCTTTTGGAGTAATAGTTTTCGGATTGGGCGTACTAGAGGGATATGAAATAATCTATATGTTTCTTGCCATGATAGGCATGATTGTGGCATTAATACCTGAAGGGCTTGCTGGTGCTATAATTGCTGCTTTTGCTGTTGGATCCACCGTTATGGCAAAAAAGAATGCAATAGTAAGAAACTTACCAGCTGCTGAAACCTTAGGTAGTGTCACAGTTATTTGTTCAGATAAAACAGGGACCCTAACTAAAAATGAGATGACAGCAGTTCGGATATTTAGTGGAAATAGAACCTATATTGTTGAAGGTGTAGGGTACGAACCTGTGGGTCAAATATTGGAGAATGATGGAAATACAAAAGCAGAACTAACACCAGAGCTTATCCAAACTTTAAGAACAGGTTTTCTCTGTAATAATGCAGGTATAGCTATTGAAAAGAACAGATACGTTGCCAAAGGAAGCCATACAGAAGCGGCTTTAATTGTTTCAGCCACAAAAGCTGGCATCAATGAAAAACTTCTAAAATTGGATGAGATACCTTTTGAACCGAAACAACAGTACATGGCAACATTACATGAAGATTGTGATGGGAATATAATTTATGTAAAAGGTTCTCCTGAAAGAATTTTAAAATCTTGTAAAAATCAGTTTATCGATGGAAAAAAAATGCCACTTGACAAAGAACTGATAATGAAAAATGTCGAGGATATGGCTAAAGATGCGTTAAGAGTCTTAGCTATGGCTTACAAGAAAGTTCCTAAAGATAAACTTTCACTTGACGAGAAAGATATCTCAGATTTAACATTTGTTGGTGCTCAAGGTATGATAGATCCTCCAAGAAAAGAAGCTATTGATGCCATTGAAAAATGTAAAACAGCTGGTATTCGACCAATAATGATTACAGGAGATCACGCTTTTACAGCAAAAGCAGTTGCTAAACAGCTAAGGATAGGAGATGGAGAAGACGAAGTTTTGACAGGAAAAGAAATCTCAGAGATGACAGACGATCAACTTTTTGAAGTAGTTAATGATTTCTCAGTGTATGCAAGAGTTGAGCCAGAGCATAAATATAGAATAACAAAACAACTGCAAAAAAGAGGGCATATAGTAGCAATGACTGGAGACGGGGTAAACGATGCCCCCGCATTAAAAGCAGCAGATATTGGTGTTGCTATGGGTGTGGGAGGAACTGAGGTAAGTAAGGAAGCGTCGGATATCATATTAACTGACGATAATTTTGCTACAATAGTTGATGCTGTTGAAGAAGGTAGACATGTATATGATAATATCTGGAAAGTAATCCTCTACATAATGCCAACTAATGGAGGCCAAGGACTAGCTATGGCAGGAGCTTTATTCTTAGCACCTTTTATACCTCTTTTTAGCCATAGACTTCCCATAGAGCCAGTGCAGATATTGTGGGTCAACTTAATAATTGCTATTGCTTGCGCAATTCCTTTGATATGGGAGCCAGCGGGAAATGGATTATTAACTAGACCACCAAGAGACCCTAATGAAAAATTATTCAACAAATTTTTCATTCAAAGAGTTGGGATAGTATCCGTTGTAGAAGTGACAATGATCTTCTCAATGTATTTACTCTTCTTCAAGTCGGTGGGTAACTCTCTGGAATTTTTACCACAAGCCCAGACAATCGCATTCACAACTATAATAATGATTGAAGTTGGGTATCTGTTTACTGCAAGGTCACTTAGAGGCACAGCATTTAAGATAAATCCATTTAGAAACAAATGGTTAACAATTGGTGCTCTGACAACTTTGGTCTTACAAGTCCTCTTAGTCTATTCTGAGCCTCTGTTTGGAACAAGCCCTTTCAGAACTGCGCCATTTCCAGCTATCTGGTGGATTCCATTATGTATAGTGGCGACTACAAGCTTTTTTGTTATAGAAATAGAAAAGTTTATCAGAAGAAGACTAGAAATTAAAAAAACTGTAATATAATCTTATATTTTTTATTTTCTATTAAATTTTATTTAAAAATAACCGAAACATTTAAAAGGAAATAAATGGGCTTTAAAATGCATTAGGTGCATACTATGGAGTTAGTAATAATTAGGGGGGGTGCATTTTTGCCCCTCGCAAAGGTATAAATTCTTAATAAAGTTTCTCCGTAGTCTTACCTGTAACGTTCAAGTTGTAAGTGATTTTTTTTCATTTGAGAGAACTTACTATATAATTTATTTTGATAGGTGGATAGCATGGAAGAAGTTATTTGTGTAAGCGACTATAATAAGAAAGTATTAGAAAAGATGAACATACAAGGTATCAAGATATTTGATACAACTCTAAGAGATGGAGAGCAGACCCCTGGCGTAGCATTTAACGTAGAAGAAAAGATGAAAATAGCAGAAAGCCTCGATCTATTAGGAGTTGATGCTATTGAGGCAGGGTTTCCCATAACATCTGCCGGAGAAAAAGAAGCTATTAAAAAAGTATCTGATATGGGCTTAAAGGCAAAAATTTGTGGCCTTGCAAGATCCAATAAAAAAGATATTGATATCGCATTAGATTGTAATGTTGATAGAGTTCACACATTTATTGCTACTTCTCCAATACACCGAGAATTTAAACTTAAAATGTCAAAAGAAGACATCATGGCAAAAGCAATAGAAGGTGTTGAATATGCTAAGGATCACGGAGTTGAGGTAGAGTTTTCCTGTGAAGATGCAACAAGAACTGAGCTTGAATATCTTAAAGAGATGCATCGAGCTGTACGAGATGCAGGTGTAGACTATATCAATGTGCCAGATACTGTTGGTACAATAATGCCAAAAGCAATGAGATATCTAATAAAAGAGCTAGTTAACGATATCAACGTACCCATAAGTGTCCATTGCCACAATGATTTTGGTCTTGCTGTCGCAAATTCACTTGCAGCAGTTGAAAGTGGTGCCAAACAGATACACTGCACAATTAATGGTCTTGGTGAGAGGGCAGGTAATGCTTCTTTAGAGGAAACTGTGATGAGTCTAATGGCCCTTTATGGTGTCAGGTTTTCTCTCGATACAACAAGACTTACCTATATATCCAAACTAGTTTCAAGAATATCTGGCGTTGTTGTTCAGCCAAACAAGGCAATTGTTGGTGAAAATGCATTTGCCCATGAATCAGGTATTCATGTTCACGGAGTATTAAGCAAAGCTTTCTGCTATGAACCCCTTACACCAAAGTTAGTCGGAAGGGAAAGTGAGATTGTTGTCGGAAAGCACACAGGTCTCCATGCAGTTGAAAAGAAGCTTAAGGACTTCGGAATTGGATTAACAAAAGAACAGGTATTAGAGATTGTTGATGAAGTCAAAAGAATAAGGGAAAGCGGAAAGAAGATTACTGATGAAGATCTAATAGCGATAGCAGCTGGATATGTTGCAAAAGTTCCGGATGAAGAAAAGGAAGTAAAACTTGAAGAGATGTCTATAATATCAGGACTTCATATTACGCCAACAGCTACAGCTATACTAAACATAAATGGAAATAAAAAAATAGGTTCAAACATAGGGAATGGTGCAGTTGATGCAGCATTAAATGCTTTAAAGTCAGTTGTTCCAGAAAAGATAACGCTTGAAGAATACAGACTTGAAGCAATAACAGGTGGATCTGATGCTCTGTGTCAGGTATCTGTGAGAATAATAAATGAAGATAATATAAAAGCAATTGGAAAGAGTGTTGGCTCCGATATAGTCATGACAAGTGTCAATGCAACAATTGAGGCCATAAACAAACTAAGAAAGATAAGTAAAGAGGGGAAAACGAAATGAGCGAAGGTTTGAAAGGAACAGAAATCGTTGTAAAGTGTCTAAAAGAAGAAAACGTAAAGAATCTATTTGGTTTCCCAGGAGGCCAATTAATACCCCTCTATGATGAACTTTATGAAGAAACTGATGTCAGAAGTATTCTTGTAAGACATGAACAGGGAGCAGCTCACGCTGCGGATGGCTATGCTAGAGCTTCAGGGGATCCAGGAGTTTGCATGGCAACTTCAGGCCCAGGTGCAACAAATCTAATTACTGGATTACTGAATGCAACAATGGATTCAATTCCTGTTGTTGCTTTTACAGCTCAAGTTCCTACTAAAGCCATAGGTACAGATGCCTTCCAAGAGGCAGATACTTTTGGAATCACAATGCCCATAACAAAGCATAACTTTCTAGTCAAATCAACAGATCATTTATCTTGGACAATCAAAGGCGCGTTCAAGATTGCAAATACTGGAAGAAAGGGAGCAGTGGTTATAGACCTTCCAAATGATGTCCAGCAGAAGAAATCTAAAGAGTATCATCATGGAGAGGTAAAGTTTGCCGGATATAATCCGAGCATAGTTCCAAATCCTCTTCAGCTAAAGAGAATTGCACAAAAACTTGTAGAGGCTGAGAGACCCTTAATCCTTGCAGGAGGAGGAGTAATACTTGCAAACGCCTCGGAAGATTTGAGACTACTTGCTGAGTATCTTGGTGCTGGTGTAGCTACAACTCTAATGGGAAAAGGTGCGATACCTGAAAATCACCCTCTTTCTCTTGGAATGGTAGGGATGCACGGGAGACTTGGCGCAAATAAGATGATCAATAGCTGTGATGTTTTATTAGTCATTGGATGTAGATTCTCAGATAGAACAACAGGATGGGGGCTTGAATCCTTTGCTCCGGACGCAGTAAAAATTCACTGCGATATAGACTCATCAGAATTAAACAAAAACATAACAGTAGATTTCCCACTTGTAGGGGATGCCAATCTTGTAATAAGGGATCTAATTAAGTTTATCAAAAAATTTGAAGATGTTAAAAAAGACACAAACATCTGGAGGAAACGAGTTAATCAGCTACATAGCATGTGCGAGGAGTGTGAAACTGTTAAACCTAATGGCAAACTTACGCCAGAAATTATAATAAAGACAATTAATAATTTCCTTGATGACAATGCCATTGTCACTACAGAGGTGGGGCAGAATCAGATGTTTGCTGCTCACTACTATATTACAAAAAAGCCAAGGCAGTTTATATCCTCAGGTGGTCTTGGAACGATGGGATTTGGATTCCCAGCTGCGATTGGGGCAAAGGTTGCAAAGCCAGATAGTCAAGTTTTGGATATTGCGGGCGATGGTTCATTCCTAATGGTATGTCAAGAATTAGCAACTGCAATGACTGAGGACATACCTGTAGTTGTTGGAATATTAAACAACTCATTTCTTGGAATGGTTAGACAGTGGCAGGAACTGTTCTGGGATAAGAGGTATTCCGGAACAAAACTTGGAACAATCCCAGATTTTGTAAAACTTGCAGAATCCTTCGGCGCATATGGAGAAAGAGTTGAAAATTCTAGCGACATCGAGAAAGCACTAAAAAATGCTTTTGATTCTGGTGTCGTTTCAGTCCTTGATTTTAAGATAGAATCTGAAACTAATATTCTCCCAATGATCCCGCCTGGGGGCAGGGTTGATGAGATGATAGGGGTGGGAAGATGTCGACACAAATAATATCGGTTCTAGTAGAAGATGAAGCCGGATCTCTAACGAGGATGAGCGGCATGTTCTCTAGGAGAGGTATTAATATTCATTCCTTAACAGTTTCTCCTTCTGAAAAGGAAGGTATGAGCCGGATGACAATAGTAACGACTGGAGATGAAAGAGAAATCGAAAAGATAGAAAAACAATTGAACAAGCTCATAGAAGTTGTAAAGGTAAATATCTTGGATAAAAATACTTCAGTTGTAAGAGATCTTTGTCTAATGAAAGTTTATGCAGACAAGGAAAATAGAGCAGAGGTTTTAGAAATAGCCAATGCATTTAAATCAAATATAGTAGATATTAGTATAAGAACAATAACCCTAGAGATAACAGCAGATCCGCTAGATATAGACAGATTTGTTGAAACAATGAAGAACTTTGGCATAAAAGAACTCTTTAGAACAGGAGTTACTGCCATTTCTAGGGATATTGAAAAGAAAAGTGGAGGTTAAATTATGGCAACAATGTATTATGATTGTGATGCAGACCTTAAGTATTTACAAGGTAAAAAGGTAGCCGTAATAGGTTATGGGAATCAAGGAAGGGCGCAGGCTCTGTGTTTGCACGATAGCGGTATTGACGTTGTCGTCGGTGTAAATGAAGGGGGAAAGTCTTGGAACTGTGCTAAAGATGCAGGGATTAAGACGATGAGTGTTGAAGACGCTGCAAAGGCGGGAGACATTGTTCACATCTTGATACCTGATGAAGTCCAGCCACATGTATATGCAAAATACATAAAAGACAACCTAAAGGAAGGAGATGTTCTAAGCTTTTCTCATGGATTTAACATTACATTCAATCAGATCAAGCCACCAGAATATGTTGACGTAGTCATGGTCGCACCTAAAACACCAGGTAGTGAATTAAGAAGGCTTTACAGAGAAGGTTTTGGAGCTCCAGCTCTACTAGCCGTTGAGCAGGATTACACTGGAAAGGCTAAGCAGACAGCACTCGCAATGGCAAAAGCTATGAACTTAACAAAAGCTGGAGTAGTCGAAACTACATTTGAGGAAGAAGCAATTACAGACATATTCGGAGAGCAGTGTGTTCTCTGTGGTGGTATTACAGAACTCATTACAGCAGGCTTCGAAACATTGGTAAGTGAAGGCTACCAGCCAGAAATTGCTTATTTTGAGTGCCTAAACGAAATGAAGCTAATAGTAGACTTATTCTATGAAGGCGGTCTAGAATTGATGTGGGAGAGAGTATCAAACACTGCAGAATATGGTGGAAGAACTAGAGGTCCAATGATAATCGATGACTCAGTCAGGGAAAGAATGTATGAAGTTCTTGACAATATTAAATCAGGCGAATTTGCAAGAGAGTTCATGATGGAAAACTACACAGGCAGACCAGTGCTAACAAGAGCAAGGAAAGAGGGCAGTGAAAAACTCATAGAAGATGTTGGTAAAGACATCAGAAAGATGTTCTTAAAACCTGAAAAAAAATAATATAATTTAAATTTTTATTTTTTAGTTGATTTTTATGGGAAAGACCATATCAGAAAAAATAATCGGAAATAAGGCTGGAGTAAATGCTGAGGCTGGCCAGATAGTTGAAGCTAATGTTGATTATGTAATGGTAAATGATGTAACTGGACTCCCAGCATTTGAGCAGTTTGAAAAACTTCCAAAAGGCACAAAGCCGTATAAAGAGAAGATAGTGCTTATTCCAGACCATTATGTTCCTAACAAGGACGTTGCCTCCGCTGAGCAGGCAAAAAGAATGAGAGACTTTGCAAAAAAATACGAAATAGAAAACTACTTTGAAGTTGGGAGAGGTGGAGTATGCCACCAACTTATGATTGAGAAAGGTTTTGTTGCACCGGGAAGATTGATCGTAGGTGCAGATTCACATACATGTAGTTACGGTGCTTTAGGGGCATTTTCAACAGGTATTGGATCTACTGAAGCTGCTGCTGTAATGGCAATAGGAAAACTTTGGCTAAAAGTACCTGATAGTATTAAAATAACAGTCAATGGAAAACTTGACAATTATGTTTATGGGAAGGATATAATCCTAAATGTAATCGGGGATATTGGAGTAGAGGGTGCATTATACCAAGCCATGGAGTATTATGGGAATACCATTGAAAATTTAACACTCTCAGACAGGATATCCATTTCAAATATGGCAATAGAAGCTGGGGGCAAAGCCGGTATTATTCCTCCAGATGATAAAGTCTTTGAATATCTTCAGGGAAGAGTTAGAGGAAGCTACAATCCAGTTTATTCTGATAAAGATGCTTATTATATTGAAGAGTTAAAATATGATGCGTCAGATATACCGCCTACAGTTGCGAAACCATTTTTACCGAGCAATACTGCACCGGCATCTGAAGTTGATGTGAAGATAGATCAGGCCTATCTTGGCTCTTGTACAAACGGTAGAATCGAAGATCTAAGGATAGCAGCTGAAATTTTAAAGGGAAAGAAAATCAACTCTGAAGTTAGAATGCTTGTTGTTCCTGCGACAAAGGAAGTCTTTAATCAAGCATTAAAGGAAGGGCTGATTGAAATCTTTGAGAAGGCTGACTGTTTTGTATGTGGGCCTACATGTGGGGCATGCCTTGGTGGTTACATGGGCATACTTGCTGACGGCGAAAAATGTGTTGCTACAACAAACAGGAATTTCATAGGGAGAATGGGCCATAAAAACTCTGAGGTTTATCTGGCAAATCCTGCAGTAGTTGCCGCTTCTGCACTTGAGGGAAGGATCGTTGATCCACGAGAGGTGCTATAATGAAGGAGATCCTTGAAGGAAAAGTCATAAAATTCGGAGATAACGTTGACACTGATCAGATTATCCCTGCTGAATTTTTAGTTACTGGTGATCCCAAAGAACTTGCAAAAAACGCCTTTGTAAAAGTAAGGCCAGAGTTTAGAAATATCGTGAGAGAGGGCGATATAATAGTTGCTGGAAGAAACTTTGGATGTGGATCGTCCAGAGAGCATGCGCCAAGAGCGCTTATGGGCGCAGGTATATCGTGCGTTATTGCAAAAAGCTTTGCAAGAATATTTTTTAGAAATTCTATTAATTTAGGTTTGACCTTAATTGAATATGATGTTAGAGCAAATGAAGGCGATGAACTTTTAGTCGATCTGAAAGGAGGAACTATAAAGAACAAAAGATCTAATGAGGTCTTTGAATTTAAACCGCTGCCTGCCTTTTTACTCAAGATAGTAGAGAAGGGTGGCTTGATGGAATATGTAAAGGAGGTTCTTAATGAAAAAAATAGCCATAATGCCCGGTGACGGCATAGGACCTGAGATAATCGAAGAAGGAAAGAAGGTAATAGACGCAGCTTGCGACATAACAGGATTAGACATCGAATGGGAATACTACCAAAATGGGTCTGAACAATATTTAAAAACTGGAGAATTGATTACAGAAGATACACTAAAGGAACTTAAGAAAAAGGATGCAATATACTTTGGCTCTATTGGGGATCCAAGAGTTGCCCCTGGTGTACTTGAGAAAGGTATCCTCCTAAAAATGAGGTTTTATTTTGATCAGTATGTAAATTTAAGGCCTATTGTATCCTATCCAAATGTTCCTTGTCCTTTGAAAGATAAATCCTACAAAGATATTAACTTTCATGTGATTAGAGAAAACACAGAAGATTTCTATATAGGCATTGGTGGAAGATTCAAAGGAAGAAAAAACAAAGAGGAACTTGAGGTAATAAGAGACCTTTACGAAGTAAAGTTCAATATGGGTATTGATATCGATAGACCTGAAGAGATAGCCTATCAGATAGGGATGATATCCAGAGCAGGTTCTGAGAGAGTAATAAGATATGCCTTTGAACTTGCTAAGATGAAAGGTAAGAAAAGAGTAACATCTGTTGATAAGGCCAATGTCTTGACAAACATTTACAGTTTATGGCGAGATGTTTTTGAAGAAGTGGCAAAAGAATATCCTGGTTATGAAACTGAATTTGCATTTGTCGATGCAATTACAATGTGGTTTGTAAAACAGCCACAGTGGTATCAAGTCGTTGTTGCTCCAAATATGTTTGGAGATATAATTACAGATCTTGGAGCTATGATACAAGGAGGTCTAGGTCTTGCAGCTGGCGGAAATATTAATCCTGATGGTGTTTCAATGTTTGAGCCAATACACGGCTCTGCACCGAAATACAAGGGAAAAAATGTTTCAAATCCTCTTGCTACAATATTGAGTGGAGTCATGATGCTAGAAACTATCGGAGAACCAAAAACAGCAACAATAATTGAAAAGGCTGTAATCAAAGTCTTAGAAGAAGGAAAGGTAAGGACACAGGACCTTGGAGGAACTTCAAAGACAACTGAGGTCGGAGACGAAATAGTCAAGAAGATCAAACAATAGGAGAAAAAAATGATAAGGCTTTTTGATACAACCTTAAGAGACGGAACACAGGGAGAAGGTATATCCTTCTCCGCTAATGATAAGTTGAAGGTATGTGAAAAGCTTGACGAACTAGGCATACATTACATCGAGGGCGGATGGCCAGGCTCAAATCCAAAGGATGTGGAGTTCTTCAAAAATGCCAAAGCTCTTTCATTATCTACTTCAAAGATTTGTGCCTTTGGGAGTACTAGAAGGGCGAAGCTAAAGGCCGAAGATGATCCTAATCTAAAGGCTATTATTGACGTAGACACAGAAGTTGCATCGATTTTTGGGAAGAGTTGGGATTTCCATGTCATTGAAGCATTGAAGATTCCACTTGAAAAAAATCTAGAGATGATATATGATTCTATAGTTTTCCTAAAGGAACATGGAATTGAAGTCATCTACGATGCAGAGCATTTCTTTGATGGATTTAAGAGAAACAAAGAATATGCTCTATCAACGATTAAAGAAGCTGACAAAGCTGGCGCAGACTGCATATCTTTATGCGATACAAATGGAGGGAGTCTGCCCTTTGAGATTGGAAACATTATTAATGAAATTAAATCTGAAATTAAAAGTAAAATTGGTATTCACGCTCATAATGATTCAGAATGTGCTGTTGCAAACTCACTTGAAGCGGTCAAAAATGGGGCTGTGCATGTCCAGGGAACTATTAATGGATATGGAGAAAGGTGCGGTAATGCAAATCTTTGCTCAATAATCCCTGGCCTTAAAATTAAGATGAAGCTTGATTGTATATCGGATGCACAACTAGGTAAACTAAAAAATGTCTCAGCATATATAGCAGAGCTTGGAAATATCTCCCCTGAAATGCATCAGCCATATGTGGGTGCAAGCGCATTTGCACATAAAGGTGGAATCCACGTTAGTGCTATTCAAAGACACCCCGATACCTATGAGCATATTAAGCCAGAGCTTGTTGGAAATAGAACAAGAGTTATAGTATCTGAATTATCCGGCAGAAGTAACATTATTTTTAAGGCCAAAGAGTACGGAGTTGATCTAGAATCTGCTGATGCTAAACTAGATTTCATTTTAGAAAAAATAAAGAAACTTGAAAACGAGGGTTATCAGTTTGAAGGTGCAGAGGCTTCATTTGAGCTTCTTATGAAGAAAGCTCTAGGAACTTACAAGAAGTTCTTTGATCTTGAAGGATTTAGAGTTGTTATTGACAAAAGAGGCGATATGGAATCTCGCTCTGAAGCTACAATAAAGCTTAAGGTAAATGATAAAGAGTTCCATACGGCCGCTGAAGGTAACGGTCCTGTTAATGCGCTTGACAAAGCACTTAGAAAAGCTCTAATTGGCGCTTATCCTGAGATAAAGAACTTCAATCTCACCGACTATAAGGTTAGGGTCCTTGAAGGCGAAGAAGGAACTGGTTCGGTTGTAAGAGTTTTAATAAGAACTCATGGCTACAACAAGATGTGGGATACTGTTGGAGTATCGGAGAACATCATAACTGCTAGCTGGTACGCACTTGTGGATAGCGTTGAATATGGATTATCAAAATTTGTGGATGTGAATAAGTGAGAAGTTCTATAATTAAAGAGGATGTTGATAAGGCAGGGGCAAGAGGCTTATTGAGAGCTGATGGGCTAAAAGATGAGGACTTTAAGAAGCCGTTCATAGGTGTAGCCTCAGCTTACTCTGAAATAGTACCAGGCCACATTAATCTTAGAAAACTAACAGACCTTGTAAAGAAAGGCATTAGAGATGCGGGTGGTGTCCCATTCGAATTTGGTATGCCCGGCATATGTGATGGAATTGCAATGGGGCATCAGGGTATGAGGTATTCTCTACCATCAAGAGATATTATTGCTGATTCTGTTGAGCTAATGGTTTCTTCTCATCTATTTGATGGATGGGTTGGAGTTACAAATTGTGACAAGATAACGCCAGGTATGCTTATGGCCGCGGGTAGAATAAATATCCCGGCTGTTATGGTCACTGGTGGCCCAATGGAACCAGGAAAATATAAAGGAAAACAACTTGATCTAATCTCTATCTTTGAAGCTATTGGAAGTTATAAAAATGGAGATGTCTCTGAAAAGGAGCTTAGAGAAATAGAGAAGAGGAGTTGCCCTGGTGCTGGAGCATGTGCAGGTCTATTCACAGCAAACTCTATGGCCTGTATGACTGAAGCATTGGGTCTTTCCGTCCCAGGGAGCGCTACTGTTCATGCAACTGACAAGAGAAAAGAAGAAATAGCTTACCAAACAGGGAAGCTTATAGTTGAACTTGTTAAGAAGGACTTGAAACCAAGAGACATAATCACTAAGATGAGCTTTGAAAATGCAATAAGAGTTGATATGGGAATAGGCGGATCATCAAACACTGCACTACATCTGCCAGCAGTTGCTAATGCATTTGGAATTGTCCTTCCCTTGACATTATTTGATAAGCTCTCTAAAGAAACACCGCACCTTGTAAATTTAAGGCCAGGTGGACCCTTCTTTATGAGAGACTTTGATGATGCAGGCGGCATCCCTCAGATATTAATTAGATTAAAAGATAAACTAAATCTTGAAACAAAGACAGTTATGGGAAAAACACTTGGTGACGTACTGAAGAAAGTCAAGCTCGTCAAATCAGACACAATTAGAGATATTGATAATCCTTATCACAAGCAAGGTGGAATAGCCATACTCAAAGGAAATCTGGCCCCTAATGGTTCTGTTGTGAAGCAGACAGCAGTTAGCGAGAAGATAATGAAGTTTGAAGGTAAGGCCAAAGTCTTTGAAAGTGAAGAAGCGGCTACAAAAGCCATACTCTCCGGTAAGATTAAGTCAGGCATGGTTGTTGTCATAAGGTACGAAGGGCCAAAAGGTGGGCCTGGAATGAGGGAGATGCTAGAACCAACAAGTTTGATAGCAGGTATGGGGCTGTCTGAATCGGTGGCCCTAATTACAGATGGAAGATTTTCTGGAGGAACAAGAGGTCCTTGTATAGGTCATGTGGCCCCAGAAGCATTTGACAAGGGGCCGATAGCTGCTGTAAAAGATGGAGATATAATCAAAATAGATATACCTAAAAGAAAACTTGAGGTAGCACTAACTGCTAAAGAGATAGAAGAAAGACTAAAAGTTGCAAAGCCACCAAAGAAGAATATTCCAGGTATGCTTTTGAGATACAGAAAACTTGTTTCCTCGTCCGAAAAAGGTGCTGTGCTGGAATAAAATGGGGCTTGAATCTCTAGGATTTCATTACTCAATTTTAAGTTCTATCTTAAGCTCTTTTTTAATAATTTATTCCCTTTTTTTAAGAGACAAGGATTACAAAAAGGCAGAAGAGTTATTCATTTTTGGTGTCATTTTTATAGGTATCAGCTGGAGCGGTATTGAATGGTCACTTTATTTGGTGGGATATAATCTATTCTTACTTCTTTCAAGACCTATATTCCCACTGCTTTGCTATTTTTTAGCTACTTCAGCTTTTATTGTTTATATTTCTGAAAGATATTACAGAAGAAGAATCTGGGTTATCTTTGCAATATTAGCTTTTATTATATCAATCATAGCTGTAAACTGCATGAACTGCCTCTTTGAGTGAAGTTTTTAAACAGAATTTAATAATAGGATTTAATGTTCTTTTATAACAGGGAAAATGTTCAGGGCGAGGAAGCGAAAGCACTTTCTATCATACTGCCTACTGTTGGGTGCAGATGGAGAAGGTGTAATATGTGTTCATACTTTGAGGATTCTCCTAGCGACTCTTCAATTGATATATTCAGCATATTTGTTCAAGAGTTTAACAGTGCTTATGATGAAGAAATAAAGAAGGTCAAACTATTTACATCTGGAAGTTTTCTTGATCCTAAAGAAGTTGATCATGCTTGTGCAAAGAAAATTATTTCTTTTCTATCTGAAAAAGGAATCTTAGAAGTAACATTAGAATCTAGGCCAGAATATGTTGAAGAGAGTTACTTGAAAGATTTAATCGGGAATAATGATCTTCAAATTGAAGTTGCAATGGGATTGGAATCATCAAATAACAGGATACTAAAGCATTCTATTAACAAGGGATTTACCTTTGAAGATTTTCTTTCTGCGAGTGAGATTCTAAAAAAGCTGGATATTGTAAATAAGGCCTACTTGATGATTAAGCCTCCATTTCTAACTGAAAAAGAAGCTATCCATGATGCTATAAACTCTGCAAAAAGTATAGAGATGATTGCTGATGTAATTTCGTTTAATCCTATGACGGTCCATAAGAATACATTTGTGGAGCACCTCTGGAACAAGGGAGAGTATTCACCACCTTGGGGATGGAGCATATTGGAAATCCTAAAAGAGACTGCAAAATTAAGGCCAGATGTAATTTGCCATCCAGTAGCATTCGGCAGATCACGTGGCCCTAAAAATTGCAAGAGTTGTAACAGGGAAATTGAAAAAAAGATTTTAGAATTCTCAATTAATAACGATGTAAATATATTAGAGTCCAATTGTGATTGTAAGAAAGAGTGGGAAGAAGAACTTATGAAGTTTTGAAACTGACCCTATTTTAAGAATAAAAATAACTGTGCCATCGAGATTTATTTTATAAAGAAAAACATCCAAAATTTCTATAAGGTAATTTTTACCTATTTTTGAAATTATAAAGAATGATTATTGAATTAATTATCAATTTTTATTTATTTTAACATTTATATATTGTGTTAGGGGACTAGAACAATTTTATGCATTCCTATAATTGCCGATATTTATAATTTTTTTTAATGCAATCAACGAAATATTTATAAATATATGATAAATAATAGATACGTGGATATAAATGGCAGTAGAAAAAAATTATTCAGATTGGTTGCAAGTAATCCGAGAGAATAAATCAAAAACTAAACCTAATGACATGAAAGGTGAAATTGGCATAGCTTTGAAGACTATAGACAAGATGTATGGTAGTGGTGCGGCAACGAGAGCAATGGCACAATGCGACTTACCTGAATTAGGTTGGAAAACATTTGAAGAATTGAAATAATCTATTTTATTATCTTATTTTAACAATCTCTAACACAAAAATATTTTGTATTAACCCTTAAAATGCCCTACTCTTTCATACATCTCTTGCAGTTATATCTTGGAGCATTGGGACACACCTCACATCCCCTAAAATAAATTCGCCTTTTTGGGAGTTTTCTAAAAGGCCGTGTCCGGGAATTCCATAGACAATTACAACTATCTTTTCTAATCCGCATTCCGGACATTTTGGTGCATTAGTTATCATGATAATAAGTCTTGTATGAATCTTATATCTATATTTGACTCAAGAAAATAATAATCTCCAAAAATATTAATAACTTAGTAAGCATTTAAAATAATAAAAATTGGAAGAGGTGGATTAGTTATTTAGAGTTTTTGCATTAATACAAAGTAATTCTATTTAATATTCAAAATGTAGAAATCCTTATATATAACAATGTTATATAGTATATTGTGAGCGTTGAAAAGGGTCTAGAGAGAGGGTGGCTACAGTTTCTTATATTGAGGGTAGTCTGTGAAACTCCTTCGTATGGCTATGAAATCATTAAAAAAATAGAAAAAATGAGTCGTGGACGACACATAGTCAAAACTGGAACAATGTATACTACTTTGAGAAGAATGGAAAATAGCGGGCTATTGTCTTCAACTTGGGAAAAGAATCAAGATGCACCAGATAAAAGAATTTATGAGCCAACAAAAGAAGGTGAAGAATTTCTTAAGAAGTGGTTTGAAAACCTAATTGAGAGTAAATCAATAATCGATAGTATGATCGAGTTTTACAATAATAAGTTTGGAGGAAGATAGATGTATTTTAATAATTTAATAGAAAATAATTATTTTTCTGACAAAGAGCCTAATAAAAAAGATCTTATCAAATCAGGAAAATTCAATATTGTAACTGTATACTTCAAAGTTGGTCAAGAGATACCACCTCATCCGGAACCGTATGCTGTATTTTTTTATGTGATGAAAGGTAGAGGAATTTTCTCAAATAAAGAAGGTAAATTTGAACTCAAATCTAATCAAGGTATTTTTGTAGGCCAAGATGAAATTCGTGGTATAAAGTGTCTTGACGATATGGTAATCATGGGGGTTCAGGATGGCCATTGATTTTCTTATCTTGAATCTCTTAGTACTGGTGGCTCTGGGCATTTCATTTTTTAAATCAAAAGAAAAGACATCAAAGGTAGTAAAAATTGCATTTAAGTCATTAGTTAATACTGCACCGTATATCATAATAACAATTGTAATTATAGGCATCATGCAGGGATTTATCCCAAATAGATTAATAGCAGAATATCTAGGAGAAAAATCAGGCATTTCTGGCATTCTTCTGGCATCTCTTATTGGGGCCATCTTGTACATTCCTGCTTTTGTTTCATTTCCATTAGTGGCTTCCCTAATTGAAAAGGGAGCGAGTGTGATGATCGGAGCGGCATTTATCACAAGTCTTACAATGATAGGTTTCACATCCATGCCTCTCGAAATAAAAGAATTTGGGATTAAGTTTACAGCTATGAGAAATATATCAAGTTTCATTGCTGCTATATTGATAGCAGTTATAATGGGTGTATTAATATGAAGGACAATAAAATGATGAAAGAAAACGATATATCAAAAATTATCAAGAGCTATGCCGGAGTTCTAATATTTGCAGCACTGTTTATTGGAGTAGTAACATTATTTCCTGAAAGAAAAGAGATAATTGTCAATGAATCTTCAAAATATTTTATAGAAATGCTATTGATTATCCCGGCGGTAATGCTTTCTATAGGATTATTCAGTGTTTGGGTGTCTAAAGAACAGACCAGTAAATATTTGGGTAAAGAATCCGGCATTAAAGGGGCGTTGATCTCAATCATTATTGGATCTCTTCCTACGGGGCCACTTTACATGTCCTTTCCTATTGCATCATCTCTTTTAAAAAAAGGAGCCAGTATGTTAAGCATTGTAGTTTTTTTGGGAGCATGCGCATGCCTAAAAATACCCCAAGGGTTAGTTGAATTAAAATTTATGGGACTAAAGTTTATGGCAATACGATGGAGTTTCAGCATTCTCTTAATTATTCTAATGGGATACATAATAGAACGAGTAATTGATGTAAAAAAATAGATATTGCCAGAAATATAAAATAAGAAAAATATTTTTATTTTTTCTTTGCTACAATGCTCAAGCTTTCAATAGGCAAACCGTAATATTGCCTTATGCTTATTTCTTCATCACTTGATGTAGTTGAGATTTCAAATCCTGTGTCCTTGATTATTTTAATATAGTCTTCTTTTAATATTGAGCCGGCGATACAGCTAACGAGAAGCATCTCATTTTTTCTTAAATCATCACTTAGATTTTGAAGCAAGACTATGTCAGATATGTACATTCTTCCTCCTTTCTTTAGAACTCTGTGAGCTTCATTGAAGGCTTTGGCTTTATCAGGCACAAGATTAATCACACAATTGCTTAATATCACATCTACTGAATCATCATCAATTGGAAGATTTTCTATGTCACCGTGTCTAAATTCAACATTCTTATATCCATATTTCTTTGCATTTTGCGTTGCTTTTTGAACCATTGTCTCAGTGAAGTCAACACCTATGACATTTCCTTTTTCTCCAACTTTATCTGCGGCAAGAAAACAGTCAAGTCCTGCCCCTGAGCCAAGATCTAGTACAGTTTCTCCTTCTTTTATCTCGCCAAGAGTAGTAGGATTTCCGCAACCTAATCCAAGATTGACCTCAGATACATTTCCGATCTGTGTATCTGAATAGCCCAATGATTTAGCAATTAGTTCATTATTATTACCGCCGCCGCATCCGCAACTGCAGCCACAGTTGGAAGATGCTATTTTAGAATAATTTTCTTTTACAATTCTCTTAATATCTTCATCTCTCATATTTAATCCCCTCACAACAAGCCATTCCTTCAATGCCAAAATTTTTTAACATGTCGATTGTGGCCTTATCTTTGATACTGTAGATAATATTCCTGCCTTTCTTTTCTGATTTTAATATGCCAGCATCGACTAAAATCTTAAGATGCCTCGAGATTGTAGTCTGGTCTTTTTGGATATCAAACGTGAATTCGCATGCACAATACTCTTGGGTTAATAGGCATTTAACAATTTTAAGACGAGTTTCATCGCCTAGAGCTTTGAATACATCTACCTGAGCATCCATAATATTCATGTATATATGTGCATATATAAATATTTCTATTATAATAACAATTTTTTTAAATACACTCAAATATATCAAAACTGAGAGTATGAAGAGAATTGGTATTGTTGCTTGCGAGATCTTTGAAGAAGAGTTGTTAAAGCTCTTATCTGAATACAATTACATCAATAGAATTATACTTGTTTCTAATGATTCTTCAAAAGAGTTTCAAAAATGCTTGAGTCTAAATATAACTATGAAAAAATCTCTATTGCAAGAGAACTGTGTTCAACAAGATTTCTAAAAAGACAAGAGCCTCTAGAAGTTGTTGTGAATATCCTGCCTTTTGCCCTCCATCTTTATGCAGAAGATATCAAAAGAGAAGTAGTTGCAGCGTCAAAAGAAATTGAAAAGCATGTTGATTATATTTTATTACTATATGGATTATGCGGTAATGCTTTAGGTTCTATACGAGAATTATTAATTAATAACAAAATAAAAGTTCCTTTTGATATTCTAACTAATGAAAAAGGGGAGATAATGGATGACTGTATATGCGCCCTTTTAGGGTCAAGTGAAAAATATCTAAAAGAATTAGAACAAACTACAAATATTTTTTTTATGACTCCCGGGTGGACAAAACTTTGGCCAAGGCTTTTAGAAGAAAAGACAAAAAATATAGATACAAAAAGAATGGCCGAGTTATCTGAAATGGATGTTAAAGAAAAGTTTAAAATGGCCCTTGGAAGCTCCGACTATAAGAGGGTAATAGGAATAGAACTTGATTTTATTGATAAATTTAATTTTAGGGCCAGATGCAAAGAGTTTGCATCGCATTTTAATAGTGAAATTGTCATAAGGGAAGGAACTATTGATACTTTAAGAGAATCATTCGAAAAAGCTATGAAAGAAATAGAAAAATAATTTATGATTGATTCTATAAGTTAGTATACCTATATCCTGTTTAAAAAATTGATTTTACTATTAATAAAAAATATAAATATTTAGTTAGAGTGTTACCCACCACTGCATTTACTGCAACCACCAGAACTGCTTCCGCCTGCAGAGTGTACTGGTACGAGGCCCATTGTATCGTAGTCTAATGCAAACAAGTTTGATTTTAATGTACTAACAGGCCCATGCCCATCATTTGTCCTAAACCAGTATTCTATCTCCCAGCCTCTTGCCTTCGGAGCTAATTTAAATAAATCTTCCTCTGACAATGGGAGTGTGTATAAAATCCCATCTTTTGAATTATTATCTGTGATGTCTTGCTTTTCCATTACCCTTCTAGAACCATTAATGTAGACAAACATATAGGCAGGCAAGTCTCCGTCAGTATCTTTGTAAATCACTTGAAATTTGTATGAAAAGGTATTTCCTTCAAAAGTATATAACAAAACTCCGCCTTCAAGGGTTGGTGGTGTATTTTGGGCAGCAGAAATAGGCGTTATCAATATTGAAACGGCAAATATAATTGCTGCAAATATCCCAAATAGTTTTCTCATATTTTTACCTCCAAACATAGGTTATTAAACTATTAATATTAATTATAAAAGTCTTTTTATTATAGATTAAACAAATTACTATCTAATAAACTTATTATTTCTAAAAGTTGATAAATCTTTAGAATTATCTCCATATAAGGAATATATAGTAAATTCCAACTATTATAAATATCACTGCAACTGCCTTTCTCATCCACTTTTCAAATGTCTGGACTTTCTTCATGACCTCGCCCATTTTTGAAACACTAAAAACTAATAATAGTGAGAATATGATCACTGGCAATCCTGTTGCAATTGCAAAGATTGAAGGTATAATAATTGGATCACTATTCTGAAGTGCTAAAGGAATAAGCATGCCAAAGTAAAATACACCACTTATTGGGCAGAATGCCAGAGCAAATAACATGCCTAACAATAGGCTGCCAAATAATCCTTTTTCAGATAAATATTCCTTAAGTTTAGCTATTCTTTCACTACTTTTTCCAAAACTTATATTGAATATATTAAGCATTAATATACCAAATAATAGCATAAGTGGTCCTAATAATACTTTTCCGTATTTTTGAAGTCCGATAGATATTGAAAATGTACTAATGCCTACCCATACAATGACTGCTGCTATGCCAATATATACAATCATCCTGCCAATGGTATATAAAATTCCAACAAGCAATGTATGTTTGCTGTTTCCAATTTTTTTAGATGCGTATGCTATAGCAGTAATATTAGTTGCAAGTGGGCATGGACTTATTGTAGTCATTAGTCCTATGAAAAAAGCAGCTATTAATGGAATATTACTTCTGCCTAATGATTCAAATAAAGGCATTAAAGATATAGTACTACCTTTATTGTATAATAAGTAAACAGCACTAATGAGAACAAAAAATAATGGAATAATGAAGTAGAGTTTATTTGAATATTTTCTTTTGGGTGGAATATCTTTAATAGATTCCTTAAGAGTAATTGAATACAAATCCATGATTTCTTTTTTTCTAGCTTCGAATTCGTCTTTTGATATTGCGTGGGACATATATAACTTTGTCAGTTGTTGTATTTTATCATCCAATGCTCTGTCATGATTAGACTGAATCATTTTATCACCAATAAAAAGAGAGAATTATATTTTGGTAAGGTCCCCACTAAGTCTCATATCAACAAGTTGTTTTACATAGTTCATGAAGTTGTCCTTGTTCTCAATTCGGTACCAAACACCAAAATTTTCTTCAATATAAAGGTGGCCTTGGTCATCATATACCCCAATGCACAATGCGGATCCTGGGGGCCTGTATAGTAAGACAAGTTCTTGATTTTCAGGGAGCTCATAGTTAACGTGTTTAAAGGTAATTCTTCCATTGCTTAATTCCTTAGAATAGTATTTGTTAATAGTTTCTTCTGCATATTCCCCCAAAGTCTTACAGCTATAACATTGGACTTTTGGGTGGAAGTGGAGAATCTCAACCTTCAAAACATTTACTTTTTCGGGAGATACATTTGTATTTCCTTGATTTGTATTTGTCTGCGTGGTCGTCTGCTGTGATTGCTCTTGAACTGCACTATTACTGACACAAGCAGAAAAAAGGACTAAAGAAGCGATTAATAGGATAATAAACAAGAATTTTTTCATTATATATGCCCCCATATTATAGTACCACATATAAACATATAAGTAGTTATTTATAGTATATTTATAAACATTTTGGTAGTATGAAATATTCAAATTTTTTTTACTAATCTTATAGAATAAAAATTAAAAAATATCTCACAATCAATCTTTAAAAAAGTTTATATATCAATATATAAATAATCACACATGGTAATTGATGAAAAACGAAATATTTCACTCCTTAAAGCAATGGGGGAGAGTACAAGGTATAAAATTCTTAGCGTGCTTGTTTTGGGGGAACGGTGTGCTTGCGAAATTCCGGGATTAATAAAAAGGTCTCAACCTAACACATCAATGCATCTCGCAAAATTACAGGATTGGGGGATTATACAATCAAGAAGAGACGGCAAAAGAATACTCTACACAATTAAGGATTCAAGAGTTAAGAAAATTTTAGAAATTGTGAATAAGGAGGATTGATTCTATTAAAGTAAAAGTTTTGGGAAGCGGATGCGCAACATGCAAAAATCTATATGAAAAAATAAAAAGATTAGCAAGTGAGGGAAAAATTAATGCAACTGTTGAATATAGTTCTGATATAAATGATCTTATTAATGAAGGAATAATGGGAAGCCCGGCGATACTAATAGATGGCAAAGTTGTAAAAGTTGGAAATCCCTCAGAAGAGGAGCTTAATAAAATTCTTGGCATAAAATAAGTGGAGGGTTATATATGAGAATGTTAGAAGAATTCTTCCCCGAATTTACAAAAAAATTAGATGAGATGGATGAGCTATACAAAGATAAAAGAACAATAGATGATAAGACCTATCAGTTCATATGTTTTGCACTTTCTATTAAAGCCAGATCAAAGCCGTGTGTATTAAAACATTTCAAAGGGGCCCTTGAAGCCGGAGCTACAGTAAAGGAATTAAGTTACATTTTTGCTTTGGTAATGAGAGAAGCTGCTGGGGCCGATGACTGCTGGACACACGACGTAATAGGGGATTGGAAAGAGATACTAAAAGGCAATATAAACTGTGAATGTAAAAAATAATTATTTTATTATATATTTCCAAATATTAGTCCTGCTATAGTAGAATACAATATAACTAGCATTACATAAACTATAGTTCTTTTTGAACCTAACACTTTTCTAATCACGAGCATATTAGGTAAACTCAGACTGGGCCCTGCTAATAATAAGGCCAAAGCTGGACCTTTTGCCATTCCTTTTGCGATAAGTGCTTGTAGTATAGGAATTTCAGTTAATGTGGAGAAGTACATAAATGCCCCAAATATAGAAGCTATCAAATTTCCCAAGACATTATTTTTTCCAACTATCTGTTCAATTAAATATTGGGGGATTAAAGGCATTATGAATCCAGCTATAAAGACACCAATAAACAAGAGAGGAATCAACATCTTTGAAAAATGCCAAGTTTCTTTAAGCCATGATGTAGAAGTTTCTTTAGAAAATTTGAAAATTGCTATTAAAGCTACAACTAATGTTAGAATTCCCATAGTGATGTATTTCAAAGATGGCCCTATTGATAAACCATTTACGACAAGCATCATTACCAGTGAAAAAAAGAATCCAATTAGAATTTTTGAAGAAACAGATACATCAGCACTTTCTTCTAAATATAGTTTACCACCTTCAGATCTTTCTCTAAAAATTAAAGCCATTGAAATCCCAACTATAATCGAAAGACTAACCGCAGAGATAACTCTTGCAAGACCTATAGAGAAACCTAAAACACTAAATGTTAAGAATATAGCTGCAATATTAATAGCTGGACCAGAAAATAGAAAAGTAACAGCGGGGCCAAGACCTGCCCCCCTTTTTCTTATAGATGCAAATAATGGAAGTATTGTGCAAGAGCAAACAGCAAGTATAGATCCAGATACTGAGGCAATACCATAGGATATTAATTTATTACTGTCACATCCAAGATACTTTAAAACAACGTCTTTTTTTACAAATATACTAATGGCGCCGGCAATGAACATGGCAGGAACTAAACACGTCAAAACATGCTTTCTTGCATAATCGTGCAAGAGATAGACGGCACTAAATAATGATTCCTGGAAAAGATTATTTGTGATAGGCATGAAATAAAATCCCAAAAAGAGGATAATTAATATCAAAAGAATATTCTTTTCTTTCATAACGAGCCCTTTGCTATCAATTTATAATTCTAAACATATAATTATTAATTGATATATAAAGTTTTCTACATTAATATAAGAACAAATAATTGGCCTTAAAAATAGCTAAATTAAAAATTAATTAAAATAGAAAAATATATTTTTAAGAGTACTCTTCGAGTCCTAGCCTCTTTAATGTTGCCTTTGTTGGAACTCCTTTTCTATCCCAACCTCTGAGGTCATAATATTCATCGAGCATTGTGTCAAGCTCTTTCTGTGGTGTGTACATTCCTTTTGAAGCACCAGATGGAATTGGCTCGTTCAAAGCTCTCCATGGAATTGTGTCGCCTGTTCTTGCTTTACCCGATTCTCTGATTGTGAATAATCTCTCCATTGTGTAAATTCTTTCTGCAATTAACTTGATTTCGTCTAAAGTTGTGTTCCATCCTGTTACTGCGTTTATCCAATCGGAATGAGCTTGAGCTACTGATGTTCCATAAATTTTTTCAGCAAAGTGACAAACAACAAGTGAGTCTCCTAAGCATGTCCAGTTTTGAGTATTAAAAGCATTCAAAGCCCTTCCTTCTGTTGTTTTTCTCTTCTCTGGGGGTAGTCCATATTCAATTGGTCTTGCATCGTGATGGCTTCCTCCCCTTGGAGATGTTGCGTAACCAACAGACATAGTCTTTTGTGCTCTTGGAGAGTGACCTGCAGGTTCAAGACCTTTGACATGGAACGCATATTTGTATGCATCCCCACCTAATTTTTCTGCAATTGCTCTTGTTCCCTTACAAATCAAGTCTCCAAATTCCCCTCGTCTCTCGGCTATTATTCTAACAAGCTCAAGAAGGTCTTCACCGTTTCCAAATTTAAATGTACGGCCACCTGTATCTTTTTCTGTTAAGAGTCCTCTTTCCATTAATTCCATAATCATTGAAGCTGTTACACCTGCAGATATTGTGTCTAGCCCATATTCATCAGAAAGTCTATCTGCCTCAATCACGTAGTCAACGTCACCTATAGCCGGCATACTACCAAAAGAATATTGAGTTTCATATTCAGGTCCTTCTGAAACGTTGTCCCACTTGTTAACTTTGAAATCTTTTGCGCAGTGAATACAGCAGCTGAAGCATGACCTATGTCTAATTAAATGTTCGGTATTGAGTATTTCTCCACCAATCTTATCAACATGTTCAAATGTTTCTTCCTGCATGTTTCTTGTTCCCATTCCCCCAAATGCATTAATGCTTGCAGGAAGCCCTGTAGTTCCATACTTAGAAAGACCCCCTAAAGTTTCTTTGGCTTTCTGAGCGAATTCTCCGTATAAGGCCTTTACTTTTCCCATGTCAGCTACTTTAACGTCTTTGTCACCGTATATAGCAATAGCTTTAAGGTTCTTTGATCCCCAAACTGCCCCATTACCACTTCTTCCAGCAACTCTTGTATCGGTGATAATTGAAGTCATAGGTACTAATTTTTCCCCTGCTGGCCCAATACATGCAACTTTATATTCATGTGTAAGTTCTTTTTTAATTCTGTGTTGTGTTTCTATTGTTTTAAGGCCCCAGAATCTTTCTGCCTCTCTTATTTCAACTTTATCGTTGTTTATAACAATCATTACTGGAGAAGCAGCTTTACCTTTAATTACAACGGCATCATATCCTGCATATTTCAACATTGCAGCGAATCCTCCACCAGCACTACTGTCTGCAAGAAGCCCAGTTTGGGGAGATTTTGCTCCAAAGTGTGTTCTTCCTGCTCCATGCGCTAAAGTACCGCTCAAAGGACCTGATGCAAATACAGAAACTGCTTCAGGCGAAAGTGGATCTATACCCTTTTTTACTTCGTCATAAAGATATTTTATTATGAATCCGTTTCCACCTAGCCATTTTCTATAAAAATCTTCATTTGGAGTTTCAACTTCAATTTTACCTGTAGTTAGATCTATATGTAAAATTTTACCAGCATAACCATAAACCATTTTAATCACCTACCGACAATGCATTTTTTGGACAAATCTTAACACATTCTGGTTCCCCTTCACATAAATTACATTTAATTGGGAGTTTGTAATCTTTATGCCAATAAATACCATCGTATGGGCAGGCTCTAACACATAATCTGCAACCAATACATTTATCTTCTATGAGAACAACTCTTTCTAGATCTTGATCAATTATAAGGGCATCTGTTGGGCAAGCTTCAACACATGGGGCATCATCACATTGTAAACATACATTGTATTTTGGCGCAACATAGTCTTCCGTCTTAATTCTAATTCTAGATTTTTTTGGGTTAAATGCATCGTACCACTTAGATGAACAAAACAGTTCACATAAATTGCATCCAGCACATTTTTTTTCATCAAAAACTATATGTTTCATTTAAAATACCCTCCTAGGATTGTTTCTGTTAATATTTATTCATATAAAAGATTTTCGGAATTATCGATATGTTTAAATAAATATAACGAAAAAATATATTTATTTAATTTTTTTACCAGTTTTTATACATTCTTTGCAAATTTGCCCTTCTAATACACATGATATACATATTGTTCTTCCACAAAGTCTGCATATATATGGGTAAACGACATGTTTTCCACAAATCATACATATCATAGCTATTTAGGTGTAAACTTCACAACCATTTGAAGTTACAATCAAGCTATTTTCAGCCTGAGACACCAAACCTCCTTCGCTGTCTAATAAAACATTGTAAGGATAAATTGCATTTGCCCTAATAAGATTTCTTAAAGAGAAGTTAATTTTAAGGCCAGTATAGTTTTTTTCTAACCATCTTTCTGCAAATGGTAAAGTTTTATAATTTTGTTTTATAACATTCAATAATTTCTTAGAACTAGGATCTCTTACAGGTCTGTCCTGAAGATATTTGAAAATATACACCTCTTCTGAAGATTTTAGCTTACCTGCCTTTGTAGATGCAAAAGGTTCTATCGCCATAGTATCCCCTTCTTTTAACTTTGTTCCAAGATTACTGTTGTAATTTGGAATAGTAATCCCAGAATGAAGAACATACGGTCTAAGTCCATGACCACAGAGATCTTTTATAGGATTAAAATTAAAATCTTTGATTGTTTCTTCTATTATTTTGCCGATATAATTAGTCTTTACTCCAGGCTCTACCACAGCGATTGCATTTTTTAGTGCTTCTTGTGTTGCTTTTATGAGTTCATCGTCGCTTTCATCAACTTTGACGGTATATGCTGAATCAGCAATACATCCTTCAACATGGCATCCTATATCGACCTTCACATAATCACCACTCTTAAGAACAAGGTCAGCACTAAGATTAGGTGTGTAATGCGCAGCGACACTATTGATAGAAATGTTACATGGAAACGCTGGAAATCCGCCCATTTCGATTACTCTATTTTCTATAAATTCAACAAGATCAACTAATTTATATCCACTAACAACTAATTTTCTTGATTCCTCTTTAACAATTTTAAGTATTTCTCCAGCTCTTCTATAGCTTTCAAAGTAATTTTGATCGTCTTGCATAGAACAACAATTGAATATCCATTTAAATTATTATTTACGGAGATACCCCTTTACTTCCAGTGGAAACTAAATTTTTATAATTCTTCTTTTATATTAATTAAAATTTTTATAAAATCCCATTATTCTATCTTTTTTTAACTATATAAATTTTTCCTCTAATTTAATTCATTTGAGCAATCAAAAACACATATGATAAACATGATCTTATATTTCAACTAAAACATGCAATTTAGAATAAAGCTTAATTAACCTTTGTTTTGTTATAATAGTACAAATTAATTTCCTTTTAATTTGATTTTATTAATTAAAGTAAATCTCCAGTGGAAACAAAGGGGTGGGAGAAATATATAAAAAGGATGGTCATAACATAGAATAGTAGAGTGATACAATTGAATGATGACGAAACACCTTTGAAGTACGATGCAAATACAAAAGCCAAGAATTTTTCTGAAGTTTCTGATAAAGATGAGCTCCAATATACTATTGCTTCAACTGTAGAAGATTTTGTTTCAAATAAACAATCATCACTTGATGATTTGTTTGACGAACTTCTTTTATCAAATTCTATCTTTAAAAATAAAGAAGTTTTGCGACATTCTTATACCCCAGACATATTGCCACATAGAAAAAATGAAATAGAAAAACTTGCTGCAATTTTGGTATCTGCCCTTAAAGGAGAGACACCTTCAAACATATTTGTTTATGGTAAAACTGGAACTGGCAAAACTGTTGTAGTAAAATACGTTGGAAATGGCCTTGTTAAAAAAGTTGGTGGTAAGGCTTTTTTGAAAACATCTCCAACAATTGATTGTAATACAGGCCTTCCGAAACCAGATCTTTGTTCAAATATGAAGATGGACATGCCAATTACTTTTATTTATATTAATTGTGAAGTTGTTGATACACAATATAGGCTTTTATCAAAATTATCTGAATACTTTGGTCAGTCAGTTCCTTTAACGGGTTGGCCAACTGATAAAATTTATGATGTTTTCTCTCAAAGTCTTGATAGTGAAAAGAAACTTGTTATTATTATTCTTGATGAAGTTGACCAGCTCCTCAAAAAAGGAGGGGATGATGTTCTTTATAATTTAACGAGAATTAATGGGGACTTGGAAAATGCTAAGGTTAGCATAATCGGCATTTCAAATGATTTGAAATTTATTGAGTTTTTGGATCCTAGGGTGAAGAGCTCTCTTGGTGAAGAAGAAATCATATTTCCACCATATGACGCTCCACAACTTATGGATATCTTGGAGGACAGGTCAAAAATTTCTTTTAATGAGTCGGTAATTAATCCTGGTGTAATCCCTCTTTGCGCTGCTTTTGCTGCTCAAGAACATGGAGATGCACGAAGAGCCCTTGACCTATTAAGAACTGCTGGTGAAATAGCAGAAAGACAGAATGCTAAAAAAGTTACAGAGCCCCACGTCAGAGTTGCAAAGGATAGAATCGAACAGGATAGAATATCTGAAGTAATTAAAACACTTCCAACTCAATCAAAACTTATACTCTATTCTGTATACCTTCTTGAAAAATACATGCCTGGAGAAATTATCACAGGGGATGTTTTCAACATATACAAGGATTTAAGTAACATCTTAAAAATTGACATACTTACTCAAAGAAGGGTATCTGATTTAATATCTGAGCTTGATATGCTTGGGATATTAAATGCTAAAGTTGTAAGCAAGGGGAGATATGGGAGGACAAGAGAAATATCCTTAGGTGTCCCGCCAACTCAGATTAAATCCCTACTTGAAAATGACTTTAAAATCAAGAAAGTATCTGGATATATCCCGCCAATTCAACACAGGCTTATATAGATTAATTAAAAAGAAAAAGTAAATTATTTGATATTTACTTTTAATGCCTTTTCTTTTTCTTCTGTTTTCTTCATTATAATCTCAAGTACGCCATTGTCAAATTTGGCTTCAGTTTCTTCAGGCTTAATTCCCGAAGGCAAGGGAATTGATCTGTAAAAGCCCTGATACCTTCTTTCTTGAAAGAAATATCCTTTTTTCTCGTCCTCTTCTTTCTTTTCATAATTCTTTTCGGCTTTTATTTCAATTGAGTCTTCTGTTACTTTTATGTCAATGTCGTCTTTTGTAATACCTGGCATTTCTAGCTCCATTATAAATTCATTTTCATTTTCTTTTAAGTCTGTCAAAGGTCTTCTATATCTAACTACTTCTCCTTCTTTTGATTCGCCTGGGCTCAATAAGGGAGTTCTTCTCCAAAATTCAGGAAAAGCCCTCTCAATTTCTTCCTGCATTTTTCTCATATCTTCCATAATATCAAACCAACTCATTTAACTCACCTCTTGTATTTCCTAAACTATATGTTAACCTAACTTTAAGTATATAAATCTTTCGCTTTCAATTTTTATTAGTGTATTTGTACTAATTAATAATTTAATGAGAGAATAGATATATTATATAATATGTGATAAATAATTCACGGAAATTATTATAAATATTAATGCTTTGTGTTTTTTTATGGATGAAAAATCTTCTACAAATAATGGTGCGTCGTGTTCAACTACAGGATGCCCCCTCTATGTACTAGAGACGGTATGATACTAGCTGGGATAGGTTTAGCAGTGGCATTTCTGATGCCGCCGCCATTTGGTTTTTTAGGATTTATAATACTAGGATTAGCCTATTTTCTGCCATCAATTAAAGCTAAAATCAAAAAATAATCTTAATTAATCTTTTTTATTCAGATGGGAACTGATTTGCAAACTGGTATAGTACAATAGGCCACCAATTAATATTTTCGCTGTCCATATCCTTTCCATAACCTATACCGTTTCTAACAATTATCAAATTTTTTTCAGGTGATACATAGATATATTGTCCGTGATTTCCGGCAGCATAAAAATCATAACTTGTATCCTCCCTCTGTATGCCCCACCACATAAGAGAGTAATATCCAAAATAATCTTTGAAAAATGTTTTATCTGGATAATAGTTTTTATCTTCAGGAAAATAAGGTGCTGTAGATGCCACTACCCACCCTGAGGGGATAAGCTGTTTCCCATTCCAATTTCCCTTTCTTAGATATAATCTTCCAAATTTTGCAAAATCTATTGCCTTGCAATTTATTCCGCTTTCCATCTTCTCAAAATCATTTGCGTCTATGCTCCATGAGCCGTCAAACTCCATCCCAACAGGCTTCCATATCTTTTCTTCTATGTATTCTGATACTGTACTATTTGTAGATCTCTCGATAATCATTCCTAGAAAAAGTGGGTTATAATTATTGTATAAGAATTTCTCACCTGGGCTCTCTTCAATTTTAGTTTTTTCTAGAGCTAACTTCCTCAAGTTGGGGGCATAATAAGTATAGATGTCATCGGGCGGTTCGTTATATTCCAATCCTGATGACATGTGTAGAAGATCAATTATTTTTATCTCACTAAATCTTATATCTCGCTCCTTTAATTCAGGGAGATAATCTGTTATGGGGTCATATAAAGATTTGATATATCCTTCATCAATTGCAATACCTATTAGCGCCGATACAAATGATTTAGCAACAGAAAATGACGTGACAGTTGATTCTCGGGTATAACCATTATAATACCTCTCAAATATTATATTATCTTTGTAGATTACAATAAATGATGTCGTATCTGTTTTTTCAAGGAACTCATCCAAGTCCCCTATCTCATTATCTCCGTATTTGACCTCGGCAAAACGACTCTTTACAACACTCTCTAAGTTATTTTCACCAAATTTGAATATTGGCCCTTCATTAGAAAACTCATTATATGGAAAAGCTTTGTAATGATTTACGTTGGCAGGCCCATATCTTAACACCCTTCCTATTGTGGTATTAGAGTAGCTTAAGACAAAAAATACCAGAACAAGAAAAACTAAAATAATCAGTTTTTGTCTCTTTTTGAACATATTATTCATTTCCAAATTTTAAAGGTTTTAGTTAAAGATATTTAAAAATCTATCTCACTAAAGTATTAAGCCCAAACCGATTGATAACCTTTTAATATTGAAATAATATTATCATTTGTGGTAAAATGAGTGAAGATTTGAACAAACTTGCGCTTAAATATGCTCTTATTAACGCCTTTCAATACGGGGGCACTCCAAATTCTAAGGCCGTTACCGGAAAAATCATGGCTGAAATGCCTGAGGTAAGAAAGCAGGCAAAAGATGTAATTTTAGCTGTGGAAGAAGCTATTAATCAAATTTCAAAAATGTCTAACAAAGATATTGAAAATAAATTAAGAGAAGTATACCCTGAACACTTTTTAGAAAAACCAAAGGAAAAAGAAGCTCCCAAAGTGCTCCCTCCACTCGATGGTGCAGAGATGGGAAAGGTAGTGACAAGGCTTCCGCCAGAGCCAAATGGGTATCCTCATATAGGGCATGGCATGTCATTTTACTTCAATTATTATTATGCTAAAAAATACGATGGTAAAGTTATTCTAAGATTTGACGATACCAATCCTAAGAAGGAAAAACTTGAGTACTACGATGCCATAAAACAAGATCTAAAATGGCTCAAAATAACTTGGGATGAAGAGCGAAACATGTCTGATGACATGCAACTTTACTATAAGTATGCTTTAGATCTTATTAACATGGGAAAGGCCTACGTCTGCAACTGTGATTCAGAATATGTATCTAAGCTTAGATATGACTCAAAGGATTGCCCATGCGTTTCAAACTCAGTTCAAGATAATCTCTCTCTTTGGAAGGAGATGGAAACAGCGGAGGAGGGGAAATATTCTCTCAGACTCAAAGGGGATATGACTTCCAAGAATACAGTCATGCGAGATCCAACTATGATGAGAGTTGTTGACCACCCTCACCCGATACAAGGTGACAAATACAGGCTATGGCCAGTTTATGACTTTGCTTGCGCAATTGAAGATTCTGTGCTTGGTGTAACACATGTACTTAGAAGCAATGAATTTGCATTAAGAATAGAATTACAGGATTATATCCGGGGGCTCCTAAATTTAAGAAATCCGAAAATAATTGAATATTCAAGATTCACCGTCAAAGGAGCGCCTACTTCTAAAAGACTAATTAGACCTTTAATAGAAGAACATGTGGTATCTGGATGGGACGACCCACGACTTGTAACAATTCGTGGCCTTAAAAGAAGAGGCATAACTCCAGAAGCTATTCATATGGTCGCAGAGGAGATTGGACTTTCAAAATCAGAACCAGAAATTGATTGGTCCCTTATAGAATCACTCAACAGGAAGGTAATAGATTCAACATCTGATAGATACTATTTTGTCTCAGACCCTAAATCTCTTGAGGTTATTGATGCTTCTTACCAGACTATCCAATTAAAGCGCCACCCAGATTTTGATAGAGGTTTTAGAGATGTTCATATAACAGATAAATTTTTCATATCTGGAAATGATTTCGCGGGTATAACTAATGGGCAAATACTCAGATTAAAAGATCTATTCAATATTTTCATAATAGATACTACCCCTAATTCGATTAAAGCTATGCACACAGACGAAAAAATCTCTAAAGATGAACTTTCTAAAATAAAAAAGATTCAGTGGGTATCCGACAAAAATGTGAAAGTATCAGTTATAGTACCTGGAATCTTATACGAAGGGGAGGATATCAATCCAAATTCTCTTACTACGATAAACGGTTATGGGGAAGAAGGTATTGCCAACCTAAAAGTAGATGACATTGTGCAATTTGAACGCTTTGGATTTGTAAGAGTTGACAAGATAGACCTCAGTGGAGTTACTGTCATTCTGACCCACAAATAAGGTGAGTTATGGATTTTAAAGAAGCCTCTCTGAGGGAGAGGAAGATATACTACCATGAAGAATGGAAAGAAAAAGATGTTCCCGATTTTATAGTCGAGCGGATAACTGAAAGGGAATTTGCTTTCGACCACGACGGTAATGGATATAATGATAGATACAAAGGCTTTGAAAATGTTAGTCTGTTTTCAGATTTTTTAATTAAGAATTTTCCATATGCCGTCTGCACAAGCGTTTCATATTATTCAAAACCTAAAAACAGAGAAGACTGGAAGGGCGCCGAACTAGTTTTTGATATAGATGCCAAAGACTTAACAGTCAAAAGTTGTGACTGTAAAGAAGGGCACGTTTGTGAAAAATGTTTGTCTGAAGCTAAAGAAATTGTTTTAAAAATAAGAGACACAATGATTGGAGATTTGGGCATAAAACAATTAGTCCTTGTATATTCTGGCAGGGGGTACCACTTGAGGGTAGTAGATAAAGAGGTACTTCCACTAGAGAGAAGATCAGAAATACTTGAATATGTCACAGGCTCTAAGAGACCAAAAGACCTTTTTTTATCTCATGGATATCCTGCTGTTTACAGAAAAATGTTTACCTTGACTTTTAATAAAATGAAGGAAAAAGATCTCCCTTTTAGTAAAAATATTGTTGATACTCTTCTCGTAGAAAAAGAATCAATTTTATCGAAGCTAAATACTTACCATGCCGATTTTCTAGATATTAAAGGTATAGGGGATAAGACAAAAAATGAATTTTTGGGCCATATAGAGCGAATAAATGCATCTTTAGTCGACGGGAAGGTTACTGTCGATGTAAAAAGAATATTGAGGCTGCCTTCCACGCTTCACTCTAAAGTTTCTATGAAATGTGTCGAAATAAAGGATATTGAAAATTTTGATCCATTAAAACAAGCTGTTCCAAAGTTCGTTTTAGAGAGAAAAGATTAGATTTACCAAAAGCCTTTAAAACATTTATAGTTATTGACTTCATGGTTTCCGAGGTGCCCGAAGACTACAATCCTGTTTCTTTAGAAACAAAAATACTAGAGGACTGGAATGACATAGATATCTATGCCAAATTAAAGCAGTTAAGATCAAATGGCCCTAAATATTTCTTTCTAGATGGGCCACCCTACATGAACGGAATGCCACATATAGGTCATGCTAGGACAAGGGCTTTGAGAGATCCCGTCTTAAAATATAAATCAATGAATGGGTACAATGTATGGCATCAACCAGGATTTGATATGCATGGGCTTCCTATTGAGGTAAAAATTGAGGAGTTATTAGGCACCAAAACAAAGAGTGATATTGAAAAAATAGGAACAGAAATTTTCATAAAATCATGTAAAGAAAGGGGCTTATCATTCCTTAAAATATGGATTGATTTTTACAAGAGATTTGGAATGATAGGTGATTTTGAAAATCCTTACATGACATTATCTAATTCATACATAGAGGCCTCTTGGTATTTCTTTAAGAAAGCTTGGGAAAAAAATCTTTTGTATAAAGGCAAGGCCACAGTTGCCTGGTGTCCGAGATGTGAAACGCCACTCTCCGGCTATGAGTCAACTGATGAGTACAAAGATGTAGAAGATGACTCAATTTATGTTAAATTCCCCTTAGTTGACAGAAAAGATGAATATATTATTATATGGACAACAACTCCATGGACTATTCCAGCAAATGTAGCTGTTGCAGTAAATCCAAAGTATGATTACGTTAGGGTAAAAGCAGGAAATGAAGTATGGATAGTTGCAAAGGAGCTTTTGGATAAACTAATGACCTTGTTTGAAATTGATGATTATCAAATTATTGAAACTTTGAAAGGAGAGGCTCTATTAGGCCTTAAATATAGGCATATATTTGATGATGATGTACCCGTACACAAACAGTTCAAAGAGCCAAATGCACATACAATTATTCTTACAAATTATGTAACATTGGAGGATGGTACAGGTTGTGTACACACAGCTCCAGGGCACGGGCCTGATGACTACAGTGCCGGGGTAGAATTTAAGCTTCCAATATTTTCACCTGTAAACGAGACCGGAAACTTCACAGAAGAAGCTGGAAAGTATAAGGGCATCTATATCAAAGAAGCCAATGATTTAATCATTGATGATATTGAAGACAAAGGCTTCCTTGTCTTTAGAGATTCTATCTTCCACAGATACGCTCACTGTTGGAGATGTAAATCTCCTTTGTTATATAGGGCTTCTGACCAGTGGTTCGTAAAGGTAGAGGCTATCAAAGATCAGATATTAATAGAAAATAAGAAAGTAAAATGGGTACCCGATTGGGCAGGTGAAAAGAGGTTTCACAATTGGATTGAAGGTGCAAGGGATTGGTGTATTTCAAGACAGAGGTTCTGGGGCATACCTTTACCTATATGGGAATGCACATGTGGAAACATTACTGTTGTTTCTTCTATTGATGAGATAAAATCTTTAGGGGGAAAGGTTCCAGAGGACCTGCATAAACCATATATCGATGAAGTTTCTCTAAACTGCCCTAAATGTTCTGAAAAGATGAAGCGTGTTCCTGATATAGCGGATGTCTGGTTTGATTCAGGAGCTTCAACATGGAGTTCTCTAGGATACCCTCAAAACACTGAGAAATTCAATGAACTTTTTCCAATGGACTTCATAACAGAGGGGCTTGATCAGACCCGAGGTTGGTTTTATACATTAATGCTTGAAAGCTTCATAGTTTTTGACAGGGCACCATACAATCAAGTTTTGATGAATGATTTCGTCTTGGATCAATTTGGGCAGAAGATGTCAAAATCACTTGGAAATGTAGTTGATCCAAAGGATGTCATAGCAAAATATGGTGCAGATGTCACAAGATTCTACTTACTATGGGAGATTGCACCTTGGGATAAATTAAAGTTTAACTGGGAGAATGTTGAAAGTATTTACAGAACCTTTAACATATTATGGAATGCCTATAAGTTTGTTACCCTTTACATGTCTCTTGATAAATTTGATGTCAATACACCCCTAAAAGATGTAAAAAAATACCTAAAAGACGAGGATAGGTGGATACTCTCAAGAATTAATACTCTTACAAAAGAAGTTGAAGATAACTTTGATACACTTGATTTACATTATATACCTAGAAAAATAAAGGAATTCATCTTAGAAGACCTTTCAAGATGGTATATCCGTCTTGTAAGAGAAAGAATGTGGCTTGAGGGTGACGACAAGGAAAAGATAAGTGCTTACGTTACTTCATTTTATGTATTCAAGAGATTATCAAAGCTATTAGCACCTGTATCCCCTTTTATTTCTGAAGCCATATACAAAAACTTTGTCGGGGAATCCTCAATCCATCTTTCAGACTGGGACGTACATGACTCTTCATTAATTGATTCCGAGTTGGAATCAAACATGTCCATACTTAGAAACATAATTGAGGGTACTCTTCACGCCAGACAAAAAGCTGGCATTAAACTAAGATGGCCGATTTCGAAGGCCATAGTTGAAACTCAAGATGAGAATGTGAAAAGAGCTGTTCAATCCTTATCTGGCATAATGAAGAAACAGATTAATGTTAAAGAGATAGTAATTGGTGAAGTAATACAGGAGCTTGAGATACTTCCAAATCATAAATCAATTGGCCCTAAATTTAAGGGAGATGCAAAAAAAGTTGTTGAGCTACTAAAGACTCATAATCCTTGTCTTATAAAATCTGGATTTGAAAAGGACGGCTTCTTCAATGTCGATGGATTTGAAATATCTCCTGAAGATGTTAACTTTAATTATCTTATACCTCAAGGGTACGAATTAAGCGAGTTTGAGAATGGAAGAGTCTACCTTTACACAGTAATTACAGAAGAACTGAAGTCTGAGGCCATAGCAAGAGAAGTTATACGAAGAATACAGGAAATGAGAAAACAGGCAAATCTAAATGTAGAGGAATACATCAACTCTTACGTTGAATCTAGCTTTGAATCGGACTTAAAGAATCATGAAGACTACATTAAGAGAGAAACAAGAAGCAAAATCTTACTTTTTTCCAAAGATAATAACTATATTGATAAAGAATGGGAAATAGACGGCGATAAATTCCTGATTGGAATCAAAAAACTGAATTAACATAGGTATGTTTGAATGTTTTACTTCTTCTCTATTTCTAAGCTACACTATATCTTATAATCTCAATTTTTTTAAAGGGGTATAACTAAGTTTTTTATATCAATATGAATACACTGGTTTGATATCATGCCCGCAAATGTTACCCCTGAATACCTAAAGGCAGAAGACGCATATAAATCTGCTAAATCTCCCAAAGAAAGACTAGTTGCTCTCGAACTTATGCTTAGTACTATTCCCAAACACAAGGGTACAGAAAAGATGCAGCTTCAGATAAAAAGAAATTTATCAAAACTAAAAAAGGAAGTCGAAAAGGAAAAGGAACTTAAGAAGGGCGGTTCTGGAGGGGCTAGTTTTTTTGTTAGGAAAGAAGGTGCAGCTCAAGTTGCTTTAGCAGGACTTCCAAATTCAGGGAAATCAACAATTTTAAACAAACTTACAGGAAAAGATGTTGATATTGGGCATTACGCTTTCACTACAGTTAAGCCGACACCCGCAATGCTTCAATACAAAGGTATACAGATACAGCTTGTTGACATGCCTGGTTTAATTGAAGGAGTTTCTCTTGGTAAGGGTATGGGCGGCCCATTGATTAGTGCAATAAGAGCCGTCGATGCAATAGTAATTCTAGTTGATTTGTCAGTTGATCCTGTAAAAGACCTTGAACTAATATTAAAAGAACTTGAGGCTAAAGGCTTGAGGATTAATAAAAAAGTTCCCAACATAGAAATCCAAAAAATCCCAACTGGGGGCATTGAAATAATTGGTGAGAATTTTTTAGTTGAATGCAATTCCCAAGACGTTAAAAAAATCCTTCAAGAAGAAAGAGTTCACAATGCCATAATAACTATAAAAGAGCCTGTCACTTTAACTGATATATTTGAAGTCTTGGATAGCTCTTTAGAATATAAAAAAGCTATTATAATTGGAACTAAGGGTGATTTGCCTGGGAGTAAAGAAGGCCTGGAAAGACTCAAGATACATGTAACTAATTTCAAAGTTATCCCAGTTTCTGCAATTAACAATGTTAACCTTGATATCTTGCCCTTTGAAATATTTTCTATTTTAGGAATTATTAGGGTATACACACGTTCTCCAGGTAGAGAAATTGACAACGAGGCCATGCCAATGAAAATAGACTCCACGGCCCTCGATGCAGCCAAAAAAGTTCATAAGAATCTCTACAAAAACTTCAAGTTTGCCAGGGTTTGGGGAGATTCAGCAAAATTTGACGGTCAGAGGGTAGGGCCAGAGCATGTATTACGGGACGGAGACATCATAGAAATCCACATCTGATTCCTTTATTAATCTACCAAATAAGATTGGTGTAATTATTATAGAAAGCAACGTAACTATTACTATTGATGAGTATAAGTCACTTGATATAACGCCGTTAGAGAATCCATACCTTACAATTGCAAGCTCTAGAGATCCTCGACCACACATTCCCACTCCAACGAGAAGTGAATTTCTGTTGTCTATCTTGCAAAGTTTACTGGCTAAACCGCATCCTATTATCTTTCCTCCCATTGCGCCTAAGAATAATAAAATTATGAGTGGAATATTTATCTGAGTATTTTCTCGATTAAACAAAAGCCCGATATACACAAAAAATAGTGGCATAAATAAAAATCTCATTAATGTATTCATCTCACTAGTTACCTCATTAAATCTAATCCTAAAAGATAACATTGGGTCTTCTTTTTCCTTTATTCTGCTTAGCACAAGGCCGGCAAGGAATGAACCAATGACTTCATGGAGCCCTATAAAAGAAGCGAAAAGAGCGAAAACTAGCGTGAAAATGAATACAATCATAATGGACTGGTGTTGGTCGCCTTCAACTAAATATTTCACAATCCTTCGACCTTTTGAAGATATCAAAAATTCACTTATCAGAATAGTAATTACAAAAAAGATGACAATTTTTAGGGTTACGTTTCCTATATCTACTAGATTAAACGTTGATTGATTAAGCGTAATTGTTGACAACAATCCAACTAGATATATGGCAATTATATCATCAAAAAAAGAGGCTCCAAGGAGGATATGGGATACATTCTGATTGCTTTCATTTGCTACCATCCCCCCTATAATTTCAACAGCAGTGTTTGTTAGAATTATTCCAACAAATAAGGAAGGAATTAATCCAAATCCTAAAAACCAAGGTACTGAAAAGCATAGAACAAAAGATGTAATGACGCCGAATATCCCAATAATAATTGCTGTATACTTGGCCTTTAATAGTTCCTTATATTCACTTGTAAGCCCAGCATAAAGCATTATCACTAAAAGCCCGATATCGGCAAGAACTTCTATTTCTTTGCCTGGATAAATTATCCCCAATAAAAATGGCCCAAATGCTATACCACAAATGACATGACCTACAATACTAGAAATATTTTTCCTCTCTGCTATATCTCCAAATATCTTTGCAAATAAAAATATCAACAAAATATTGGTAAGGTCAATCATCTAATACCTCTTTTATAGCCTTTCCAAGAGCTTTCTTTAATATATTTATATCTCCTTTTTTATAACAAACTGGGAGATTGAAAATCTCAGAAAACTCTTTACACCTTTCATAATAAATCTCTTTGTCCCCAAAATCTAAATCTACCGCAACAGTTCTTTTGTATCCTGTTTTGTCAAATACAAGCTTCATTTTATTGATGTCAAAGGACCCCACAGTCTCGCATGATAACTCTCTCCAATATTTTGCCCAGCCGTATGTCATAAACCATGTACCAGGTTCCTCATTTATAGTTTCTATGTAGCCGTTTCTTGATCCGATCAGTGCACAAACACAATCATCGACAATTTCACCTTCATTATCTTTTAATATAACAACTGGAACTTCTACCTTGCTTTCTTTCATTAAAGCTACAACATCTCCAAGAGAATTCCCGCAAAGTCCAAAAAACACTACGAGGTAATCTACATGTTTTTCTAAATCTTTTGCCGCTGATGCCACTTCTTTTTTTATCAACGGAGGATCTACATGCAAGGCAAGCGGGAGTAGGTACAAAATCACTTCAACGTCATTTTCTCTCTTCAAAAATTTCACAGAACATAACTCTCTTACTATCCTAAATTTTTCAGGAGGGAGATTTTTGGTAGCTATATCCTGAAATGCTTTAGAGGCTTCATTATTATAAATCAATATTTTGTCTATTTCAGGGAAACTCCCAAGTATTTCTAATAATTCATCCTCGAATATCTGGCATACTACAATTCCTATTCTTTTCATGAGGATCTATCCCCTAACCCACCTTAATACTTCGTTAAAACTGGGCTTTGTACCATATCTCAATATGCCTATTTTGAATATTTTTGATGCAATTTTTACTGACACTATCAGAGAAATAGAGAGAATGAGTAATGAGATGATTATGTCAACCACTGGAACCTCAGAAAGCAGAATCCTCATCATCATTATCGTTGGAATAAAAGGAGGTGCCATACCAAGTAATCTTATGAACGCCATATTTGGATTCTGGACTATTCCAAAAAACAATAATAGAGGTATAAAAACTAAAAACGATACCAATGCAGATATCTGCTGAGAGTCTCTAGTACTAGTTGAGATAGAACCGATTATTGCAAATATTGACGAATAGAACAGGTATCCCAAAACGAAGAATACCATAATTAAGATGCCTTTCTCGAGAGAAACTAAGGGAATTTTTAAGAATGAAGTAATGACTACTATTCCACTCATCCAAATACTAACCTGTAATATACCTAAACCCCCTAAGCCCAAAATCTTTCCTGAAAGAAGTTCATTAGACGATATTGTGGAAAGTAAAACTTCAACTACCTTGTTTTCTTTTTCTTCGATTATTCCATTTAGGAGATACCCCCCTGCATTCATAATCGACATGAACAAAAATAGTGGAAGAAGGTAATTCCCAACAAAAGAAAATGGCGTTTCAACTTCTTCACCTTTCTTAGTTACTGTAATCCTTTCCATTTCAATCGGATTCTTAATTTTTGCTATGATTTCTTTTGAAATGCCCTTTTCTTCAAGGAGGCCTTCGATAACTATGTCAGAGAGTATAGTCTCAAGATTCATATTAGCCGATGAGAATGAAGATAATTGAACTTTTGAATAGTAAGAAACTTTCCCAACTTCCAAAAAATCACTTGGGATTACTATATAGCTGGATATATTATTATTCTCAAGAAGTTGTTTGGCTTCTTCAGCACTTAATAGGTCTTTTATAATATAGTCATTATACCTTTCCTTAAGAATTGGCAAAACAACACCTGTTTCATCGACTACCCCAAGAGTTTCCTTCTCGTGAGATATCGTCTGCATGAAAAATACTGGGATAACCATTGACATTACTAGTATTAAAGGAAGAAGAAAGGTAAGAATAATAAATTCCTTTCTTTTTACATTAGTCAAAAATTCAGTTACTGCAACTATTTTTGTTTTAGATCCCATTTGTCACTACCTCAACAAAGATGCTCTCAAGTGAAGATTCTGATATTTCATACTTAGTTATATCCCCCTTGATCAATAGAACCTTCAAAAGATCATTATAATTAGTATCTTTTCTTAATTCTATCTCAGCTTTGTTACCCTCAAAATAAACATTTTGTATAATGTCTATATCTTCAAGTTTTGTTATTTTATTCCTAAACTCAACAGAAACAAAATTTTTTGAATATTTCTTTTTTATTTCTTCTAGCGACCCATCAATTAATTTTACCCCTTTGTTGATTAAAAATATATGATCGCAAAGTCTTTCAGCTTCATTCATCTGATGAGTAGAAAAAATTATTGTTTTCCCCGATTCCTTCAACGAATAAATGATTTCCTTCATATTCCTTGTGTTGATTGGGTCAAGCCCCATAAACGGCTCATCTAGAATAACAAGGTCTGGATTATTAATTAGAGATACAATAAGCTGAACGTTTTGTTGCATTCCCTTAGAAAGTTCTTCTATCTTGCTATTGGCCCTATCTTTAAGGCCAACTCTATCAAGCCATATCTCTGTATTTTTTCTGGCTTCCTCTAAACTCAATCCTTTAAGTCTTCCAAAATAAAGTAAAAGGTCAGATACCTTGTATTTTCTATAAAGTCCTCTCTCTTCAGGGATATAACCAATCTTTTTCTTACTTTCTTCTGAAAGTTTTTCCCCAAAAACTTGTATGCTTCCCGAATCTGGTTCTATTATCCCCATAATCATTCTGATTGTAGTTGTCTTCCCAGCTCCGTTTGGCCCTAAAAATCCATAAATCTTACCACTCTCGGCAGTAAAAGAAAAATTATTCACCGCTACCCTATCATTATAATTTTTTGTAACATTGTTTAGTTCTATTACCTTCATTTTACTACCTATAATTGTCTATTAATTATTTGGGCCACATTATCTGCATCTTCGGGTATTTTTTTTAATATCGCAACTATGCCCTGAAATGTCTCAGATAAATTATCTTTTTCAGTTTTTTTAATATAATTATTTAACAATGAATCAGATAATTCTTCTGCTTCATTCTTTTTCTTTAGTATTTTCTTAGAAAACCTATCTATTCTATCATTATCTGCATCTTCTATTTTTTTCATCATAAGGTATATTTCCCTTGTAATGCTTTCGTTTGTCTCAACTAATTTTACTAAATCTTTAATTAACTCATTAGAAAATTTCTCTTCTTTTAAATTAACTAGAATGTCTGAAACTGATTTTGTTTTCTGACCTATATTGCCTATGAGAATAGATATTTCACCATATTTCGTTCCATTTGGCCCTAATAACAGAGCTTTATCAAGGTTTTGTTTTAACTTATCTTCGTAAGATCTCGCTTCGTTTTCTAATTCCAAAACTATTTTGCACTTGTCTTTCATTTCTGGTATACATTCTTTTTCTAGAAGCTTTATAGCCTCTTCAAGTGTTATGACTGAATCTTTTACACACTTAATTTGATGATTAAAATCATTAATATACTCTTTTGAAAAAACATTATTGAACAGGTTCATTTGAAGCCCACCATTTCATCAGCCTCTATATATGACTTATTATTCCGTTACATTTATAATTTTAATTAATTTTTAGATGTCTTATGTGATAAGATGGAGATATCAGACTTTAAAATAGCTCAAGATGAAAATGTATACCCTCCTAGTGAAGATTCATATCTATTGATTGAGGCTATAAATCCAAATAATTCCCGAAATGCCCTTGAGATAGGTATAGGAAGCGGTTTTATTTCTCTGCATCTTGCAAAGAAAATAGATACAGTCTTTGGCTGTGACATAAATCCATATTCATTGTTTTTATCTCGTCAAAATGCTTTAGCCAACTCAATAAATAACATTTATCTCTTTTCCTCTAATATTTTTTCTTCTATTAAAACTGGAACTTTATTCGATCTTATAGTGTTCAATCCTCCCTACCTACCTGTTGATTCGCCGCCAAAAAAATTAATTGATTTATCATACCACGGAGGTATCGATGGAGGGGATCACATACGTGCATTCTTGAAGAGCCTAGGGTTATTTTTATCTATCAATGGAACAGCTTATCTACTTCAATCCTCTCTCTATTCATTGGAGAATACTACCGATTATTTGGATAATAATAATTTTAAATATAACATTAAAAAAACATTAAAATTAGATTTTGAGACCTTATATGTTCTTGAAATCAGCTTTTTCAAAAATAACAAATTTTAGCCCTAAACTTTCATAGATAACTTCTACATCGGGTAATTTTTTGAAATAAAGAAGATGAGATTTACAGCCTTTGTTACAATCAGAAGACCCAAATTTGATTACTGGAATCTCGGCACCTTTTTTACTAGCTAGGCTCTTAGAAAGATAATGTTCTTGATTTATTTTAACTTCAGAAGTGATAATTTTGATTATTTTGGCCTTATCGATTAAATAATCTATGTGCCACCTTTTACTCTTTTTTTCTTTTAGATGGTACCTTACCCTACCAAACCCACCAAGAGCGCTACCGTTATAGACATAATACCCTTTTTTGAATAAATAATTTCCTAACTTACCAATTTGTATATATTGATCATTTTCAACTAGTAATATCAATGAGTAGATCCCTTTATGCATTAATTATAGTGTGGAATATTTCTCTATAAACTTATCTTTAAGCGAAATCCATTCTTCAAGCTTTTCAGGTATTTGATCAACATAGTATATTTTTTTATCTCCGGCACTTTCTTTGATGAATTTAACGTTTGAATCATTTAGTAGCTCTTCCACAACCTTGTCCCTATCCATTTTATCGTATCTTTTCATCCATTCTGGCACTTTTTCACCGTAAATCTTATCCATGAATTGGAGATTAATTCTGGAACAATAAACAATTATTTTTTGGCTCTTTCTTTCTAATGATTTCATCTTTAATATATCGATAGCCTCACTTAAAAAAAGACCCAGATCTTCCCAGGAATATACTTTTGTGCCTTCTAGTTCTCCTGTAATCCTGTAGTTTTTATCGAAATAATTTAATAGTGCAACAAGCTGCTTTGGTTCCTTAATAGAAATTTCGTTAGCTTTAATATTACCGTTATAGACAAACGAGAATTTTTTCATATCCCTCAAGTATTCTTTGAACATTTCAGGTAACAATTTAGTCGCAGGTTTGACTACTATTTTTATACCATTTTCTTCGACGTAACTATACACCTGTATCTTCAAATGAACACCAGATATATGAATTGGAATTAGTAATATATAAATTTATATATACAAGTGCATTATTTGTTAATAGAATCTATATATCCTTGAAAGCTAAGATTTATTAATTGAATAACTTCTTCTATTTCAAAATACAGAATTTTGAAATGCAGGGGGATAATATTGGATATAGAAACCCAATTATCAAAGAAATACGGTATTTCTAGAGAAGAACTGATAAGGGCAATTGAACGTGAAATTAAATTGATAGAATCTAAAGGAAGCGGAGGAAGAAAAAATAGGATAAAGCTTGTAGAGACAGAATTCGTTAAGAGACACTTTATTAGCCCTAAAAACGCTGAAAAATTCCTCAAAGAAGCAAAAAAGCGTATTTCCACAACTTCTTTTTGGAGATTAAGAAGAAATCTTGAGAAAAAAGGTATATTGGTAGATCCAGATGGGAACTTGATAGAATAACTTAATAATTAATAATTAATATTTATTATATAATAACTATTAATTAGTAACTTTTATCAATCATTTTGGGCCTATTTATATACCATCTCTAGATTCTCTTTTTTAGTCTAATTAGCCTACTCAAAACAGTGAAAAATATGCTCTTTTCAGGCCAAAACATTTATAAATAATCATAATAGTTAATAACTAATACATATAAGTTAATAGTTAATATCTATTAAATAATATATAATAGGTGATATCTTGGAATCTATTGCCATATACAATCAGAAAGGTGGAACAGGAAAAACTACTACCACTATAAACTTAGGGCATGCTCTTGCCCTTACAGGGAAAAAAGTACTAATAATAGATATAGATGATCAGGGAAATGATGCAGAATGCCTAGGGGTAAAATTTACCAAAAGTATTTATCATTTACTAAAGGACGAAGAACCTTTTGAAGAATGTATTACAAACGCTAGAAAAAATTTGGATTTGTTGCCTTCAGATGAAACTATATCTCAAGTGGCCTTAGAAATGGTAGGTTGGAGAAATAGAGAGAACGCTTTAAAGAAACGCCTTGAAGGTATTAATTATGATTATGTTCTAATTGACTGCCAAACTGGATTAGGTATACTAAATGAAAACGCCCTTAATTTCTGCCAAAAGCTGCTTGTACCTGTATCAATGGAGTATCTTTCTGTAAAAGGTCTTTTTAAAGTTGATAAACTGATTTATGATTTAAGAGAAGATTTTCAGAAAAACTTGAAGATAGACCTTATTGTTCCAACATTTGTCGATGAAAGGGTAAAAAGAACTAAAGAATATATTGAATTCTTTGAGAGCATGGACCACTTTAAGGATAGCATAAGTCCATATATTCGAATAGATACTAAATTATCTGAAAGTTTTGCTCACGGAAAGACAATATTTGAGTACTCTTTGAACTCAAGAGGAGCCTATGATTATATTCAATTATGTAAAAGAGTGTTGGAGGGAATTTGATGGCCTTAACCGAGGGATTAAAGAATGATTTGGAGAAGGAAATACAGAGAAGAGTAATTCTCACTAAAGAGGAAATTGATCACGAAAAAGAAAAAAAAGAGATAATGACTCAACGTTTTACCCATCAAGATGCAGATAAACCCCAATATAAAAAGAAAAAAGTGATAAAAAGTTTTTCCTTGGACGAAGAGCTTGTTAATGCTCTTGACACATTAATAAAAGACAAATTAGGCATCCCGAGATCAATCAAAATTTCTTTGAACACTGGGGAAAGAAGCTCAACAGTTGAAGAAGCAATAAAAGAATATATTGATAGAAGGGATCCTGCACTTTTAAAATAGATTATTAAATAATATATAATAATTAATAATTAATAGATATTACTTATTAATTAATAAATATTATATCTGTAACCTTTTTATTCTCTCCTTTTCAGAGATTACGGACCCCGTATCCTCATCAACACATTGAACAATTCCATCTATAATTACTGTTTTAATTTCTCCTTTTGCAGGATTAAAACCTTTCAAGTTTTCTGCGTCCATTAGGCCTATTTTGACTGCTTCATACAATGTGTTTGGATTTGTCAAGGCGTCTTGACTATCATCAAGTGACTTTATCGTTTCTAGAATCAATTTAGTATCTTTGAGTATCTTTTCCTTTCTTTTTATTATTTTTTTGTTATCTTCTATCCCAGGCAACCCTTTCAGACAATTTTTTATTACACCTTTGGTAATCTTTGAGCTTTCAACTATAACTTCTGGCGTTGCAACATTATAGGCTTCAGAATATCCGACAACATGAACAATATGTGGCTTCAAATACATACCAATCGTTACTGATGAAGCAAGCTCCCCTTTAGCTACATTTTCATCAACAGAAAGGGAGGCAAGTCCTGTTCTTATCATCCTTAGAATAGTAAAATCTTTATCTGATAATTCTGATATTATATCTATTTTTGCGAGCATTTTTGCTAAATCCATCTCAAGAGATATCTCCGGGGGAACATTCATCATAAACTGCTGGACATAATTCCTAACTCCCAATTTCTTTGCATTGTAAGTTGCGATATAAGCAGAGGCAACTTCAATCTGGTCGGAAGTTTTTCTAAGGGCCCATTGATGGGAATCATTAATTTCAATTGGCACATTATTTTCTGCGTGCCATTTTATAGTTTTTTGATTCTCACTGATTGCACTTACTAAATCCCTCTTAGATCTCCCATCCAGTTCTGAATACCAAAAAAGAGGTATTGCCCCCCACGCATTATTTATTGTCTCTTTTAACATAGCCCCCCATTTTATCAAGTCATTTGTGCCCGCATAACATCTCAAAAGAGGAAAGTTACCTATTCTTGAAGCTTCATAAATAGACTCTAGATCTTCTTTTTTTCTTAGAGGTACCCCTCCACCACCCTCAAATTCTTTACAAATATTTTCTTGATTAAAAAAACATTCTTGAGCGATTTGGTCTGGCCCTATAGATATAATATCAACTGTTTTACTTTCTGCAATCTCTTTAACACCTTCAATCGTTTTTTCAAGAGACGGTAGTCCGAAATGATGTCTTATTAGGGGAAATGGATAAAATTTTTCAATTCTTTCATAGAGATTTTGGGAGTATTCTAAAGGGTCATATTCTTTCTTTCTTCCAAATATCTTATCGAGAATCTCGTTTTGAGTTTCTATTCCTTTAAAAACTCCCTCAAATATTTGAACTTCTTCTGCTATTTCACACACTGCAGGTGTTCCTCCAAAGAAAAATCTTGATTTAATGTGATTTTCTCTAATAGAACTTTTCAACTTATTGAATAATATTTTAGCAGTTTCTGGCTCAAGCCTGTAACTTAGACCTACAATATCGGGGGTTTTTTCTATAATTATCTCAATGAGTGCGTCTATGTCAATGCAAACCCCAATAAATTCTGTGTCAATATTATTCTTATTCAACAAACTCTCAAAATTTTTAATCCCTTGCACGTGTATGCAGTTACCTATGGTTGCGAGAATAGCCTTCATACTATCTCCCCGGCCATAAGTCTCTTTATAGTTTTTAAATCAAAATTCATAATCCCCATATGATCTACAGTTCGCCCTTCACTCCAAAAATCTCTTTCCTGTTGGTAACATGCTATGTTGACAAGTGAATCAATGCACTTTGTTTCCACGCCAAACTTTTTACCTAATGAAGACATTGGAACAAGACTCATTGGAACATCTTCTAGAATGTACCTGTGGTGGATAGTTGAAGGGGCCATTACACCTTTATATGCAGGCGTAGTTTGGACTGATTCATAAAGATCCAAACCAGTTGAGCCATAAGAGAAATAAAGCCAGTCTTTCAATGAAGGCACTCTTATCCCCACAGCTTCTGCAATTTTTATTCTTTCCTTATCCACATGCTCTAATACTTTAGCAACACCGGGTGAAATTCCCTCAAGATAATATTCAAAATTACCGTGATTAGACTCAACCCACCCAGTATTTAGGAGCATCACACCCGGGTGAAACATAACTGCAACGTTTCCTAAACTTGTATGAAGAACGTCTGATGTGGGTGTAAACTGTGGAAATGCCATCCTTAATTTTTTAATAAGTTCTGGATTTTTATATGATCTAACAGCTGAAACTGGAACTGACCTTTTTATATCAAATATCCTAACTTTGTGCACGCCTAGTTTTCTTGCAACGAATAGAAATGTCTGGGCCTCAGCAAAAATAATATCTTCTCTTACTTTTCCCTGCTTTCTAAATATATTGTATAGCTCTAAAGCTCCACCAGTTCTACCTGGATTTAGAACAATAGTCTGACCTGGCTTTACATACTTTACTAGTTTTTCTCCAATTTCTTTGTGGCCATTAGCAGGCACGACTACCATTATTATATCTACATCTTCAATTGATTTCTGAAAATCTGTATCTATTTTATTTAATTCTCCAAATCCTTCAATTTTACCTTCAACCTCAATGCCACCTGCATTGGCCAATGCCTCCATTTTTTCTTTGTCTCTAGTCCATATATTAACAGAAAAACCATAAACAGCAAGATATCCTGCCATTGCAAGACCACCATTTCCAGCACCTATTACACAAAAAGAGGGCTTATTCCCCGTTGCATGTTTTATTTTTTCCATTATTTCATCTCTCAATTTATCAACCATCAAAATACACCTCGAGAGTATTTCTAATTTATAAAAATAGAATCCTTATTGATTTAGGAAGCTTGGATTTAAATAATTAATGGGACCGCCGAGATTTGAACTCAGGTTTCTGGCTCCCGAAGCCAAAAGGATGGGCCAAGCTACCCCACGGTCCCCTAACTTTATAAAAATCAATATTATTAAAATATTTCGTTTATTCAAGCACTGAATGCATTTTTTTCAGGTCTTCTTCTTTCCTATTGGTCCTTTCCATCAGAGACCCAATTAACCCTTCAAAGAATAAAAATGTAGAGACTTCAAAAAGCGTGCCTAAAGGAGCAAATGAAGGCACCTCATTATGGAATCCCTTCTGGACGAATCTTGCAGGGTCTGTTCTATGTTTAGCATCTATTATTATTGATTTGGTGGATTTTTTTGCTAATCTAGAATTTTTATTAGAGGTAATTCCAATTAGATTTCCTTTAATTGTCATAGCTATTTGTGATGCCAAACAAACACTTTTTGTTTCTCCGGAGTTAGATATTGCAATAAGTAAGTCTCCTTCTTCCATCGACGGAGTTATAGTTTCTCCCACAACATAAACCTTGAAACCTATCTGCATAAGTCTCATAGCAAAGGCTTTTCCCACAAGGCCACTTCTACCCGCACCAACAATAAATATTTTATTTGCTTTCAAAATCTCAGATATTACTTCTTCTATAGTATTCTCATCAATCTCTTCCATAACAGAACTTATTTCAGATATTATGTTCCTTACAGAGGATTTTACATTCATTATTTTTCACCCATTGCTTTTACAAGCCCATAAAATGTTGGGGCTACCGCCTCTACCCTTGATTTAAATTCAGGATGGAATTGAGTTCCTAGGAAGAACGGATGGTCTTTTATTTCTAGAACTTCCATAAGGCCATTTGGGGATCTTCCTGAAAATATAAGGCGCTTATCTTTTAGAAGCGCATCTATATAATCCCTGTTAACTTCGTATCTGTGTCTATGCCTTTCGTAAATCTTATCAGTCTTGTACAATGAATAGATCATAGAGTTTTTATCAAGAAGAATTTCTGAAGCGCCAAGCCTCATAGTCCCACCTTTAGATGAAATCTTCTTTTGCTCAGGCAGTAAATCAATGACAGGGTGTTCCGTATCACAAACTTCAGTTGTATTTGCATTTTTAAGGCCACAGACATTTCTAGCGTATTCTATGACGGCAAGCTGGAAACCAAGACATATGCCTAAATAGGGGATATCGTTTTCCCTAGCATATTTTATTACATTTATTTTGCCCTCTACACCCCTTGATCCAAATCCTCCAGGAACTAAAACACCATCGAATTTGTCTAGTTCATCTGATATCTTTTTATTTTCAAACTCCTCTGCCTCGATCCAAGATATATTTGTTTTATAACAGGTTTTAAATGAAGCGTGCTTTAGTGCCTGGGAAATACTGAGGTAAGAATCATGGAGGTCGGCATACTTACCTACAATCGCAAGATTGACATCTTTTTTATAATCTTTGCAAAGAATTGATTTCCACAGCGTAAGATTTGGTTTCCCGTCCATTTTAAATTGATCTAAAATTTTTTGCCCTATCTTCTCTCCATTAAAAATAAGAGGGATATAATGAATATCTTCAACATCAGGAGCGCTGATAACATGATCAACTCTCACATTTGTAAAAAGTGCAATTTTTTCTTTTGATTTTTCATTTAACTTTTCAACACTTCTGCAGACAATTATATGTGGGCTAATTCCGACTTCCCTTAGCGCTTTTACCGAGTGTTGAGTGGGCTTTGTCTTTGGCTCTCCGACAACACTTAGGTTCGGTACAAGTGTAACATGGATAAAAACAACGTCTTCTTCAATGGAAAGCTGTCTTAAAGCTTCAAGGAAGGGCATACTCTCGATATCTCCGACTGTTCCTCCAACTTCAATAACAGTTACATCATGACCTTTTGCAACATTCCTTATTCCAGCTTTTATTTCATCAGTGATGTGGGGGATAATCTGAACTGTTTTGCCAAGATAGTCACCCTTTCTTTCCTTTTCAATGACTTTAAGATATACTTTCCCTGTCGTGATATTATGTGCTTTGGTCAGATGTATATTAAGAAATCTTTCGTAATTTCCAAGATCTAGGTCTACCTCTCCTCCATCATCCAAAACAAAAACTTCTCCGTGCTCAAAAGGAGACATAGTTCCCGCATCAACATTAACATATGGGTCAATTTTAACAACGGTAACTTTGTGTCCCATTGATTGAATTATTTTGGATATAGAGGCGGTAGTCACACCCTTTCCCAGACCAGAAATAACTCCTCCGGTAACTACCACATATCTCATAGAAAGAGTTTAAATTTATTCCTTATATAGGTTTTTGTAATTGATATACGGGAAATAATTTTAATATCTATAAAATAAAAAATAAAATTATAAAGCTGGTGCGTTCATAGCTACAAGAGATAATTCTCCATCGGTCATATTCTTTAGTTTATGTTTTCTGCCCATTGGAAATATTACCATGTCACCAGGGCCGAGATCCGCATAGTTATCTTCACTATCCATCCAGACTCTTACTTTTCCCTTTATGACATAATAGGCTTGATCTGCACTTGCATGATCATGCCAGTCTGCCCAACCACCCTTTTTAAAATCAGACCTCAGGACAGACATAGTTCCAGTTGGCTCACCTTTCTTAAAATACCAACGAGAATCACAGTCAAAATGCAAGTTTGGAGTAAATATTGTCGTATCCTTCTCATATTTTACTATCATTCCCATAATTTACCTCCTTTAAGGAACAATGGTAGTCCCTGTTATTCCTTTTAGAGCATCTTCTGCCTTGTTAAGGGACGTAATAACGGCTTTCTTTCCCTTGGCTTCTTCTATGAATCTTATACATGCCAAGACTTTTGGCCCCATACTACCTGCAAGGAAGTGGCCCTCTTTCATATACTTTTTAGCTTCTGCAACAGTCATTTTGTTAACTGGTTTCTGATCCGGCTTCCCAAAATTCAAATAGGCGACTTCAACATCTGTAAGTACTAAAAAGATATCAGCTTCAACAGCCTCTGCAAGTCTCTCTCCGGCCTTATCTTTATCAATTACACCATCAATTCCCATTAAAATGCCATTTTTGTCCTCTACAACAGGTACCCCACCGCCACCTGATGCAATAACAATAACATTACTATCCACAAGTTTTTTAATCGCTACAGCTTCTGCAGGCCGTACTGGGTCTGGGGAGGGAACGACTCTCCTATATGGTTTATCCCCTGTAGGCTTTACTTTTTTTATCACGTGCCCTTTCATCTTCTTATCAATATGTTCTTGGCCTGGTTTTGGATCAATTACATATCCTGTTTCAGCAGCAATTCTTTTCGCCTCTGTTTCTGAGAAAAAATTACCAACAGGTTTTGAAGGGTCTTGGAAATCAGGGTCATCTTTGGATACAACTACTTGCGTAACAACAGTAGCAACTGGGATGTTCATCTTTTTCATCTTCATCATATTCTGAAGAGTCTGTTGTATCATATACCCAATCTGTCCCTGAGTCATGGCGCCTACAGCATCCATTGGCATTGGGGGGACAATAGCTACAGCAGCGTCCTGTTGAACCATTAAATTTCCTGATTGTGGACCATTACCATGTGTGATTACAACTTCGTATCCATCCTTTATTAATTTTAAAATAGCTTCACAAGCAATTTCGACGTTTCTAAACTGCTCTTCATGAGTTCCTTTTTCTTGAGCTTGTTTTATGGCGTTTCCACCAAGTGCAACAACAATAGTTTCTATAAAATCACCTTTTCCTATTTAAAAATAAAATAAAATATTAAATTATACTCTTCCGCCCAATACAGCTGCTAGAACACCCTTCTGTACGTGCAATCTGTTTTCTGCTTCGTCAATTACGATACTTCTTGGACCGTCAATAACTTCAGGTGTGACTTCCCATCCGTCTTTGACATCAGCAGGTAGACAGTGCATGTAGTAAGCATTGTTTGTCTTTTTCATCCTGTCGGCATTACATGTCCAGGATTTTTCGACTTCATACTTCTTGAGCAACGACATGATCTTTTCTTCGTCAGGTTTCTTTGTTGGGTCCTTCAATGTTGGAAGATGGTTAATACTTGTCCAACCTTTTGGATAGACAACATCTGCACCTTCAAATGCTTCATCCATATCGTGGACGATTTCAAAAGTTCTTCCACATTCTTCTGCGTTTTCTTTAGCGTTTTTAAGAATTCTTTCATCAAGAGGGAACTCTTTCGGATATGCTACGGTAACATCCATATCATATCTTGTCATAAGTTCAATATTGGAATGTGCGACGGCCAGGGGTTTCCATGGACTTGGGGCTGTTGCCCAGCTCATGACAAATTTCTTGCCCTTTAAATTGTGAGGGCCGAATTTTTCTCTTAAAGTCATAAGGTCACACAACGCTTGGTGCGGGTGGTACATATCACAATCCATATCTAGAACAGGTATAGAACAATATTTTGCAAAGTTTCTAATCATCTGGTTTCCAGCACCATAGACCATATTTACTGGCTTACCAAATACCCTAATAGCCAATCCCTCTCCATATCTGTCAAGAACTTGGGCTGTATCTTTTACTCTTTCTCTTCCAGGGGCTGATTCTAAAGCATCAATTGGTGTGTAGGATGCTGAAGAGTCCAAGAACTGGGCATGACCTCCCAATTGGGTCATTCCTACTTCAAAAGAATTTCTTGTTCTAAGAGAGGAGTTGTAGAACATCATAAAGAGTGTTTTTCTATCGAGAATCTGGGGCATGTGGCCACAGGCCCACATCTCTTTCAATCTGTCGGCAATTGCGAGGACTGTATCAAGTCCTTCTTTAGTCCATTCTTGAGTAGATATCATATCTTTTCCGGCTAACTTAGTTGCAGGACATACCATTTAAATTCCTCCATTTTCCTAACATGCTTTTGAAAATGGCATGTTGGACATCTTAATATAGTAATTGTTCTATTTAAGTCTTTCGTTCAATCCTGATTATATATTTAAAAAAGTAATTAATAATCGATATTTTATATTAAAAGCAATTTAAATTTACTAAAAACGATAATTAATGATTTTATATCATCATTTGTTTAACTAACTAGAATGTTCTTTACGGCTCTACATTTTTCCTCATATTTTTTGAGTAATAGTAAACGTAATATACCAAACTAGAGTATATAATCATTAAGAGATGATTTGATGTTTGTTCTTATTATTGAATATATTGCATGGACAATTGGGTTAATAGGCATATCTGTAATTGTCTACGGTAGTTTACTATCAATCATCAAATTTTTAAAAATTGAACTAAAAAGATTAAAGGCCAATATTTCTCTAAAAGACACTGATATACTTAGAGTAACACTTGGAACTTACTTACTACTGGGATTGGAGTTTCTTATCGCTGCCGATATAATTAGAACTATATTGAAGCCAAGCTTACAAGAAGTTGCAATCTTAGGTGCAATAGTTGCTATCAGGACTGTAATAAACTACTTTCTAGACATTGAGATTGATGAGGCGCAACGCCATAATCATAATACAAAAATTAAAATGTAGATAAAAAAAATTAAAATAATAATTATTTAAGCTACAACAGTGACTCTGCAATGAGCATATTGAGCTACGTCTTCTGCTGCATTCCCCATAACAATCTTTCTGATTCCAGTAAGTCCTGTCTTTCCAACAATTATCTGATCGCAATTTTCTTCTTCGGCTACTTGTATGATTGTATCTACAGTTTTTCCTAGTTTCATCATAGTCTTTGTCTTTACTTTATATTTTTCTGCATATTTGGCCATTTCTTTAAGGAGATTGCTACCTCTCTTGCAAACTGGATCTTCAATCATACAGCTTAGCTGTTCTTCAAAAAATGGAGAATATCTCTTAATATCATCTGTACCTTTAATTTTATCTTCCCACTCAGGTTGAAATCTGTCCATAGCTTCATAAGAAGTATTGAACTTACCTGCGTCAATTACATGGAGTAACATTATGCTAGCTCCAGTTTTACCAGATACCCAACCTGCATAGTCTAAGGCTTTCTGCGAAGCATTAGATCCATCCACAGGTACCAATATTTTTTTAATTAGCTCTTCAGCCATAATCTCACCATTATCTTAATCGTTATTTCAATTTATAAGTTTTTCGGTTATCCTAACTTTATTAGAATATGCTAATACATGATCATTATATTTTTATTAATACTAAACTATAGCTTACCTAAATCAAATAGAGACGATTAATTTGGCCTTAAAATTAACAAATTCTCTATAACCCAAAACCCAATAGAAATGATGCGGGGGAAGGACACGTTTATTTATTCCCAGTGCGTTAGGATAATGTATATATCACAAATGCCTATTCTCAATTTATGGGAATTTACAAAGAAAAGGTTTTGCTTTCGAAAGAAGAGGGGCGTTTGATTAATTCAGACATAACTGACTCCAATATTAATACAATTAGAGAGTTCAAAAGCTACCTGATTGCGGGCAGAATAGGCATCCTAAGGACTCTCCGCTATATGATAGATTTGAGGCTCATATGCCAGAGATACAAGGACAAGGACTTTGCAGCATGGAACTCCAAGGATATAATCGAGGTCATGGAAAAGGTCGAGATTGAGGACATCTCTGACTCATCCAAGAATGAGTACAGGAGGACATTGAGGAAGTTCTTCAAGTGGTTGAAAGGGGAAGACTGGCCTGAACTAAAAGCCCTAAAAGGAGAGAAAAAGCACTCAAGAAAGCCACAGATCCTCTCGAGGGAGGAGGTACTAAAGCTGATTGAATCAGCAACAAATCTCCGGGACAAGGCGGCAATTGCATTGCTTTATGACTGTGGCCTTAGAATTGGTGAGCTTGCATCAATCACCTTCAAAGACCTGACATTTAACGACTATGGCGGAAAGGTAAAGGTAAGGGGAAAAACTGGAGAGCGATTGGTTCCGTTTGTTATGGCTGAGCCCTACATAAAAAACTGGATTCAGATTCACCCCAACGTCCATCCTAACGAATCGCTTTTTGTCGGAACTGGGAACAAGAACTTTGGGAAGCCCCTCTTCTATGAATCATACAAGAACATGCTAAAAAGAGCAATAAATAACTCCAAAATTGAGAAGAAAGTAACGCCGCATATTCTAAGGCACACCAGGGCAACTCACCTGGCATCAAAATTGACCGAGTCTGAAATGTGCCACTATCTTGGATGGCAGCTTGGATCTGAGATGCCCAAGGTCTATGTTCACCTTTCCGGGAGGGACATCGATAAGGCCATCTACAGCAAGGTTTATGGCATTAAAACTGAGGAGTCCATGGACGATGGAAACATAAGGCCAGTAGTATGCCCGAGGTGCAGGGAGAACTGCGGCCCGACATCAGAGTACTGCTATAGATGCGGTATGCCATTAAAAGAAGAGAAAGTATTTGAGATGGAGAAGAAGAACAGGATACTGAGAGAAGAGTTCATCAACGAAACAATGGAGGACAGTGCAAAACTACATACTTTCAAGAAGATTATGGAGCTAATTGAAGCAATTGACTCAGACTCAGAAATAAAAAATGAGTTCAGGAATATGGCGGGCAAGGTAAAATAAGGGATAGTGCCGGGGGTTATTGCTCGTTGATTTTAATTATTTCCTTTCTTATTAAAGGATCCTTTAACATCTCCAGCTTCTATTAAAAGATAGGGCCATTTCGTTTAATGGAACTGGCCATAAAATTAGTGGCAAACGCCTTAGCCGAGTTAGGCGAAATACTTAAAAGGAATAAAAATTCATATTCTGCTAACAATAATGGTGACTAATTATGAATAAAAAAATAACAGCTGTTTTACTAGTTAGTATATTTCTAACGTCTTTCGGAGCGGTTCTTGCCGCAGATGGAGATTTAAAATGGGCCTACGAAACAGAAGATTACGTCTATGCTCCCCCTGCAATTGGTGCAGACGGGACAATCTATGTCGGAGACGGCGACGGATACTTTTATGCGATAACTCCAAGCGGTACTTTGAAGTGGAGATATGAAACTGGAGACTACATTACAGGTGCACCGGCAATAGCTCCTGACGGCACTATATACATAGGATCTCAAGATTATTCTCTGTATGCACTGACACCAAGCGGATCGTTAAAATGGACTTACGACACTGGAGACTATATCTGCTCTTCCCCTGCAATTGATTCAGACGGCACAATCTACTTTATCAGCCATAACGGTTACTTCTATGCTCTGACGCCTAGCGGTACTTTGAAGTGGAGATATGACATAGGTAGTGATGATTATGCCCACTCATCACCTGCAATCGGCGCAGACGGCACAATCTATGTTGGTAGCTATGACGGTAATCTTTACGCATTAACACGAAGTGGGGCATTGAAATGGACTTATGACATCGACACTGATTATGCTAGGTCATCCCCTGCTGTTGCAGCAGACGGAACGATATACATCGGAAGCACAGATTATTACCTTTACGCAATAACTCCAAGCGGTGATTTGAAGTGGAGATATGAAACAGATGACGGTATTAATCGTTCATCTCCTGCAATAGGTGCCGACGGAACAATATACGTTGGGAGCTCAGACGATTACCTTTATGCGATAACTCCAAGCGGTGATTTGAAGTGGAGATTTGAAACAGACGGTAGTATTCCATCCTCTCCTGCAATCGGTGCAGACGGTATAATCTATATAGGGAGCCAAGACGGATACCTTTATGCAATAAGCCCAAATGGCAGCGGTGATCGTACCGATTATAAGTGGCGATATTACATTGGATCGGGTAGGTCATCACCTTCAATAGGAGAAGACGGGACAATCTACATAGGGAGTAACGACTACAATCTTTATGCAATTCAAAGCAGTTCAAGATGGACATATGCGACATACCAGCAATCAATGAGCGCATATGCAAACTCCAACTGGCCAAAACATGGTCAGAACAATTACAACCTTTACAGGGCAATAAAAATAGCTCCAAAATCCCTCCCAATAGACAGATTCTTGAAGATACTAGATGAGAACAGGTGCAAGAATCACCCCGATGCCGAAGGGTGCGAAGTTAAATAAATTTATTTTTTCTTTTCTATTCTTTTCTTAATTTGATTAAAAGTTTTTTAAACTCTAATCCCTCCTTATAATTAATCCTAAATACATCTTCCCACTAGGATAGCGATAATATACCTGGCCCTAAAATTAAGGCCATGAGCAACAACTTGACGCAAACTAAACTTGAACTTTTTTATAGGATGCAGGTCCAGAAGACCATACCCGAGTATGTGAGCATCAGGAAGATGAAGGTGCACGACAGGTGCATAAGAATAGTATCGACACGGGACCGTTGCGGCACTATAGTCTGCCCACACGTCAAGAGATCACATGTCAGCAGATCATTCTCATACATCAGGTGCAACTATCAAGACAATTCAAAAAAACAAAGCCCTGGCCCCTGCTACATATGTCCCGTGAAAAAGATCAAAGGCACTTGGGTGCCAGTGAGGACTGAATGCCGGGATACGGAATGGCATGTGATGCCGAACAACAAGTTCTGGAACTGGCAGAAGGAATAAAATATTATTTTTTTGTATATTTCAAGCCGCCATAAATTAGTATTATCCCTATTACAATATTCAAAAAAGAACTATTCCTTAATGATTGAT
>DAOSDU010000003.1:126039-181109 GCA_035362715.1 Methanofastidiosum sp. | reverse complement strand
TCGTTTGGTGAAACTGTAACTACATCTTTTACCATTAGATCTTTTACCTTTATCCCTTTGAGCGCTGATGACATCTGGGTTGACTGGTATTCCCCCATACCCCCCATGTATATGAAAAAGGCGATTATAATAAGCCAGGGATTATAAAAAACGCCGACAAATGCAAAGACTATTGCAAGACCTTGACCTATCCTAACAGAAATCTCTGTTGCCTTGAGGTAGTCCATCTTTGTAGCTAGGAATGCCCTTAGGACTCTGCCTCCGTCCATGGGGAATGCAGGGATTATGTTGAATATGCCAAGCAAGAAGTTAAGGGACATCACAATTCTGACTATGTCTTTCAATGAAGTTAACTCAACCCAGTTTAGGTCAAAATATATGCTGAGCCCAAAAAGAGATCCAAATAAGAATAATACTGCGCCCAGAGCTATGCTTGTAAGGGGCCCAATCACAGCTATCGCAAACTCGTGCCCCTTTGGTATCGCCTCCATCTGGGACACCCCCCCTATGGGGAAAAGGGTAATCTTTTTAATCTTAGCGCCATAATGCCTTCCAACTAGCGAATGTGCCAGTTCATGCACTAAAACTGAAGCAAATAACAGGACAATGACCAGTAAAGGAATGAATCCAAATATCGAAAAAATCAGAAGAAGCAGTAAAAACGTGATGTGAAGCTCTATCGGAATACCTAGTATACTTCCAAACTTTAAACTCCAAGGCATAGATTGTCCTTAGAAGTAATACTTATAAGTTTTAGTTTTTGGGGGAGCCAAAAAATTTTTTGTACCCTTTGAGAAATTATACTGCATTGGCTCCCAAGCTAAAGAAATTAGGTACATTTATATAATTTTGGTTGATTTGAATTGAATACTAATTCTAATAAGAGATTTTAAGTTACCGTTAACAAAAATAGGTGAAAAGATTAATATATTTAGTAAATTTAGCTAGAGGGGCATTAAATGAATGATGTAGATAGACGTATTTTAAAGGAATTAGACAAAGTATAGAAAGAGTTAGATAACGACGAATTATCTCTATGAATAAGGAAGAATTTCTAAAAGAAATTCAAGGATGGTGAGTTTATTTCTCCAATATTTAAAACAAAAATAAAAGATTTGACTGTTGAAGAGTTTCGTTCGCTTTTATCAAATATTATAAAAGAGGTCATGGATGATTTGAAGGAAGACATGTTGGCTCTTACGAGTCAGACATATATCTATTCAATTGCAGAATCAAGAAAAGATTACGAAGAAGGAAATTTTTTCATTTTAGGAAATGGGGAGCGATATTATTTTAATAGATTAAGAAAATAAGAGAAGTACTTTTAGTTTATTAATGTCTCCAGAATTAAATTGTAATCAAATATATAATGGCGTAGCTTCCAATAATTTTATATACCTAGGTATACCAAAGTATACAGGTGTTGTTATGGCCACTACTATCAAAATCCATGAAGAAACTAAGCAGGAAATAGATTTATTTAGAGAATATAAAAATGAAAGCTATGACGAAGTTATAAAAAAAATTTTGTATATTGTAAAGAACTGTAAGGATAATAGAGAACTAAGCCTAGAAACTATCGAAGCAATTGAAAAGGCAAGAAAAAGGATAAAAAAAGGCTATTTTTTAACAGAAGAAGAAGCAATATTAAGGCTTGGATTGTAATATTCGAACGTCAGAAAACTTTTTTAACTTTGAAATATTTTCAAAGTAGATGTATCTAATTAAATTTGATTATGATGCTATTGATTTTCTTAATAGTTTATCAGAAAATATTAAAAGCAGAATTTACTATAAAATTATCTCTACAAAAGATAATCCACATCACTATTTTGAAAAATTAGTAAGTAGGGAAGATTATAAGCTTCGAGTTGGAGACTATAGAGTTATAGCGGATATTAATGATCAAAGTAAAGTTATTAATGTAACTCATATAGGCCATAGAAAAAATATTTACAAAAACATATAATTAAAAAGCAACGGACCAGGGGGGATTCGAACCCCCGACCTATAGCTTAGGAGGCTATCGCCATATCCACTAGGCCACTGGTCCCAAATCGGATTTTATAGTATTATATATAAGTTTTTACCATTCATAATGCCGTCTTCGATCTGCTCAGCGATTGGATTTTTGTTTGATATCTTGATTTTTCCAGACTTTGGAACATTAATCTCCTCAAGATAATCATCTTCTAGGAATATCTTGACATTTTTTCGAGCAAACTTTTTTTCAACATTTATGAGAACATACTTTTCCCTGAAGTCAACATCTACCGGAATTCTGCCCTTTTTTCCCTTCTCTTGGGTCTTTTCCATTGGCCTTACATCGATTGAAAATCCTATTGCATTTTCAAGCGCCCTTATGTTCTTGCCTTCCTTTCCAATTACAGAGGGTATATCGTCATTTTTTACATATAGCGCAATCCTAGAATCTGAAACTGCTTCAAGCTCAAAAGGTATGCCAAGCTCTGCATTTAATTTTTCCTTTAGCTTAGATAAGGCTAATTTTTTCATGGGGGATGTCTCTTTTCTCCTGGCTTTTAGGGGCATAACTACAACCTGCTCCCCGTAAGTATAAATCTCATAGAGTGGTGTCTTTGTGTAGAAGTCCTTTATCTCAACTATGGGCCTTGCAAGGTCAGCCTCACTCATACCGTGGGGCACCTTCACAAGAAATTCTAATTCTAGAACAGAATTTACCTCTCCGTTTTTTATGAAGATAATGGTGTCAATGAGCTGTGGTATAATACCTAGCTCAATCCTTCCTATGAAACGCTGTATAGCATCAACAGGCTTTGTCGCGTGGACAACGCCGACCATACCAACACCCGCTAACCTCATATCAGCATAAATCTTGAAATCATTTGTGACCCTCATCTCATCAAAGATTGTGAAGTCTGGCCTTACCAAAAGAAGGATATCTCCAGTTTTTGCCATATCACCCTCTAGTGCAGTATACTGAGTTATCTCAGGCTGAACATTTAGGTCCCTTGGCTTTTCCATAGTCTTTACTATTTTTTCTAAAGATGCATAATACTCTGCTATGGCTTGAGCAAATGTAGACTTACCCATTCCAGGCGCACCGGCAATAAGAATGCCTTCTGCAGTTTCAAGCCTCTTCATTAGCTGCTCAGGTAAATTATACTCTTCTAGAGTGAGCTTTTTTACAGGTCTTACAGCAGTAATCTCAAACCTATCTGAAAACGGTGGCGAAGTTATGACTATCCTATATTCTTGCAACTGGACAACGCTTGCCCCTTTTTCATCTAGCTCAATGAAGCTGTCTCTTGTAGTTTTTGCCCTCTCTAAGATATCAAGAGATATCTCTTTTAGCTCGTCCTCACTATAAACTCTATCAAATTTTTCTAAAACTATTGAGCCTGGTTTTCCTTTTTTTCGTACAGGTGTTATCCCGTCCTTTAAGTGAACAGAAAGAGTTTCTAAATCAAAGAAATCTTCAATCCTAAGTTTTACCTTTTTATAGGGCTTTAGAAAAATCGACTGTATACCTTTGGCCTCGGCAATGTCCTTTTGTATTAAATCTCCTGTGATAAGGGTGCCACCTAGATCCATTGCGGCTTCCCTGATTATGGCGTCAATATCCCCCTTTTTTGCACCTGCAATTTCGTATCTTGTTGGCCTCTTGCCATAATATTCTAAAGGTACGAATATCTCCTTTGAAATATTGAATATGGCCTTTAACTCTGAAATGCCAGATATACCGGAGGATTTCCCCTCGTTTGCCAGATGCTCAATTTCGGCGACTGTGGCTTCGGCTATGGCAATTCTTTCTAAATCTTTGACAAAAACAGCATCGCGCAAAAGGGCCTTGAATCTACCGTCGACAACAACGGATGTATCTGGTACCGCTATCATATGAATCAACAAGGACTAGTATATTTCTCCCTGTGGGTATACGACTATGCCCTCTTTTGATATGGAAAAGGGGTACTGCTTTATCTTGTGATTTGTCTCTCTCATCTTTCTAATGAATATGCCTCTCTTGTACTCTGCCATCCTGGGCATGGCTTTTTCTCCCTCAACAAGATGCATTGTGATGACCCCTCTTGTTATGAACTCCTCGTATCCGAATCTGGAATATCCCCGATTATTTATTATCTCAGTTATTAGAATACATGTTGCCTTTGTCTCCGTTAGGACTCTTCCCATCATGTAGATATCATCGCGCATTTTTTCAGGTTCATTAGAAAAGAAAAATGCAGGAAGAGAGTCTATGACAATTCTTTTTGCGTCTATATCCATAGCTATCTCGTATAATTTTGAAAGAAGGGATTTTATATCGACATCACTTTTGACGTAAAAATTTTCATCTGTTGGAACTCCTACTCTTAAAGATGCAGCATCAAGGATGACTATCTTTTTCTGATCTTCATACTTTTTTAGATCCCATCCGAACTGGAGCGCTTCTCTCCTAAGCTCCTCAGGTTTTTCTTCAAACGTTACATAAATGCCGGCTTCTCCAAAGTCCTTAGCACCAGAGTAGATATACTGCAGGGAAAATATAGTCTTTCCTGTTCCTGCCTCACCAGATAACAATATTGATGAGCTTTTTGGGAGGCCTCCCCCTATTAGTTCATCAAGACCTTTAATTCCTGTCTTTACCCTATCTTCCATATATTCTCACCTATATTCTTAACGTAACTAGGAAAAATGCAAGTATCATTATTACAAGCCCTAATATGAATACACTAAAAGATGTGTTAATAAATGCTTCCTTCCTTATATTTTCCTCCTTTAGCTTTGAAGATTTAAACGCAGTAATAAATGACCCCATGAAGATTATGCTTGATATTAATAGGAAAACGGATAGTGACTCGCTGTACACATACTCCGATATGAGTGCATACTGCGCCAAAAATAGAGATACCGCAAACATTATGATTGATGCTTGGAGTATGCTCTGCGAAGTCTCGTTCATTACCTCACCCCCGCCATAAGTCCGTAAAGGTAAAAGATGTAGCCTAAGACGCCAATTATCAAATAAATCATATATTGATTCTTCTGATCGTTTTCTTCAAGATTGTATTTGAACTGGAGTATGATGTGAATTGTGTAGAGGAAAATTGAGATTAGAATACTTGATGATCTGGCAATTTCAGGATATGAGGCAGGTGAGAACTTCAAAAGTGCGTTTAGAATATCTGAGGAGCTTAAGATAAATATGAATAAAAGAAGATATCCCATTATGGAAAAAGTTTCCCCCATTATAAAATACATTGTTTTTGACTTGTAGTCGTTTGTTGTGTTAAACAAAATGAATGTGATAAGCTCTACCGTGAAAAATAGTAGGATGGCCGTTCCAATCCCCAAAAACAGTACGTCTACCATGGAATCCCTTATATTGTAAATCTATCAAATATTACTTTATTATTATCTATACGATACTTTATTCTTTTATAGTTTCCGCTATAAAGCTTACCAAAATCGACATAGAATATCTCTTCACCCATTTCAATAGCCCGCTCTAGAAATAATGTAGCTTCGGCTAGGTGTCTGATTGATACCTCAACTTCATCTTTATGCATGCCTTTGTGGAGAAGAATTATTATTCTAGCTTTTTTTTCTCTCCCGATTGCAAATAGTCTCTGGAGAAACCTATATACAGGAACAAGACCTAATGTGACTATCAAAGGCGATAGGGAGTCTATGATTACTGTCGTGTGCTTCCCAGTCTCCTCCCTTGCCATGAAGATATTTCTTATTATTTCATCTAAATCATAGGCATAGGAGATGTGGTATTTTTCAGAGCTTTTGATGCCAAGCCGTTCAGTATAGCAATCGATAATGAATTTCGGCTTAAAGAGTTCTCTTATTTCTAGAGGGCTTTTGTCTATGCCAACATAGATTAAATCGCCCTTGATTAATTCCTTGCCAAAATACTCCTTTCCAGTTTCTGGCTCCCCTAGAAGAAGTATGTTGTTCTGTTCTAGCTCTTTGAGCATAGGGCGATTTCACCCCAGATTTTATCTATTTCACTTATTGTTGCAACTTTTATCCCTGGAAGGTCTAGCTTTGGTTTTTCATTTCCAGAGTATATGGCGCAGAACTTTCCTATCTGCATAAAAGAATCCTTGAGTTTGACAGCGAACAATATTCCTTCCATTTTTCTCAATCTTTCGAATAAATCTTCCGCCTTTTTTATTGTAATTGAGTCGATTGCATAAGTTTCCGGGATTATTTCAATCATATAGTAAGTTTCACCAAGTTTTTTGTGATTTAGGGTTAACCTGTAATTTAGGACGTTTTTCAGCTTTTTTAAGCGGAAATGAATAGTGGTGTCAGGGATATTAGTGATTTTTGAGATGTCAGTTATTGAGATTCTCGCATTTTCTTTCATGACATCTATAATCTTTTGATCAATATCTTTCATAATAATGAATTAAATTCCATACTATTTAAATTTATCGCAATTTATTTTGTTAATATTGGAATTAAATTATTTATATATTTTATTATTGCGAATTATACATGAATTACCGAAACACTTAAAAACAATTCAAAGCTATTCATTATTGTCCATGTAAAAATGGAGGATGAAAAAATGATGAAATTTTTTAGGAAACACAGAAAGGCTGTATCACCAGTTATTGCAACTATGCTATTAGTCGCAGTTGCTGTTGCAGCCGTTGGAGCATACTTTATTTGGTTTAGATCTTTCCAGACGCAGTCACAGGGATCAGTTCAGGAAGCTGCAAGTGGTGCGCTTGGGGCAGAATTACAGGTAGCAAATATAGCTAACGATGAATTAACATACTACATATCACTTAGAAATGCATCGAATGCAAATGTTAGTGTCACTTCGATAAAAGCTAGCAATGGGCAAGACAGGAGTATCACTGCCGACAATAAAATTGTAACTGGTAACACAGCAACTTTCGAATATACACTTGGTGGAACTACAAAGCCTGCAAGAGGAACTACAAGAACTTTCACAATCGGTTATGACATTGGAGAAGGTACAAACTTACCAACAGGAGTCGTAGTACACACATACACAGACTCATAAATAAATAATTTATTTATTTTTTAATTATTATTTCTTTTCTAACTAAATTTAAAGAAACTCTTATATATTTTGTAGCAGGTAATAAAAGCAGTTAATTTTAAATATTAGTAGGCACTACATTTATTATGGCTTTTATCAGAAAAAAGAGTAAAGGCAACAGTTACTATTACGAGTTAGTCGAAAGTAAAAGAGAAGGCAACAAAGTCATACAAAAAGTCTTGAAATACTTCCCATCTCTTAAAGAGGCTGAAGAGTATATAAAATCAGAGAATATCGCCCTTCAAATTGATTATAACAATTGGCTAGATAACGATCTTAAAGAGAGGCTAGAAAATAAATTCAAGACGCTAAGCAATCTAAGACCTCTATCCGAAGATGTTCTAAATACTATAAAAGACAAGTTTGAAATTGATATGAGCTACCATTCAAATGCAATAGAAGGGAACAGGCTGACACTGCGCGAAACGTGGCTTGTGATAAGAAAAGGAATTACTATAAGCGGTAAATCACTAGAAGAACACCTTGAAGCAACAAATCATAGAGAGGCTATCGAATTAATAGAAAAAATAGCTGATAAAAGAGAAAATATAACGGAAATAGATGTCCTAAATCTTCATGCCGTAATTCTTGATAAAATAAATCCACAAAACGCCGGATTTTACAGGCGTTCAAACGTATTTATACAGGGCTCAGAGTTAAAACTTCCAAAGTGGAGAGATGTTCCAATATTAATGAAAAGAGTATATGAAGAGCTAAACAATCAGGACAAAGGGATTGATGCAATTTATTCCTCAGTTAAAATACACTATGATACTGTGAGAATACATCCATTTATTGATGGAAATGGAAGACTGGCACGACTTCTTATGAATTTAAGACTAATGAGGGGGGGATTTCCTCCGGCCATACTGAGAAAAGAAGAAAGAAGGGCATATTACTCTGCATTGGAAAAGGCCGATAGAGGAGACTTCAGACCTTTGACGATGATAATTGGGAAAGATGTAGAAAGAGCGCTTGATCTATATATTGAAACATTTCTTGAGATATAATCTAAAGAAACTCTTATATATCTTTCAAGTTAAAAAGCATTGAATGATAGCCTACAAGATGAGGATTATTGACCTTGTCAATGGTAAGTTAAAAAAAGACGAGATGGGAGGAGTTTTACTTTCCACTCCTTTTGGGGAATCAAAAGAAGCTAGGATAATAGGCACTATAATAGATTCCTATAGAAACAATGAGAATACCTATGGTTCTTTCACAATTGACGATGGAACTGCCACCGCAAGATTAAAAGCATGGTCAGACAAAATCGAGCTTCTTGATAAATTCAAGAGAGGCGAGATTGTTGACATAATCGGAAGGGTGGGAGAATTTCAAGATGAAATTTATCTTGTGCCAGATATTATAATATCCGCCACACCAAACTACTGGCTTTATAGAGAACTCGAACTTTCCAAAAGAATAAAAGAGCTTATGGAAAGGGGCTTGTCATTTGAATATACTGATAAAATAGATACTTATTCTTCTCCAGAACCTGTCCTTTATCAAAAAGAAGAGACGTACGAAGCAGTGACTGAAGAAGTAAATATCTCTGAAGTTGAAGAAGCACTTCAAGAGACAGAGATAGAAGAGCTTATGGAAGAGGTCTCTGAAGAAGCACTAACTAACGAAACTGGAAAAGAGAAAGGCGACATGTCATTTTACGAAGACGTTGATGAAGAAGAGATAAAGGAAAGTGTCTATGAGCTATTAAAGACCGATCCTAAAATATCAAAGTCAGAGATATCAAATGTTTTGAGTATTGATGAGCTTGATGTTGAACTTGCCATAAAAGATCTGGTGGATGAAAATCGTATTAAATCAAAGGAAGACGGGTTTGAGATAAGTGAATGATAGGTATGTCCTCTATGCATTAGCCTTTTCCTTCATCTTCGTTTCTGCGTTTGTTCTTCTGTCTTTTAGCGAGGTCAAAATTTCTGAAGAGCGTTTCACAAGGCTTTACTTCAACACTACAATACTAGAAAATGATAACAATACTTCAAATCTTGAAGGTGCCAAATTAAAAATAAAAAACGGTGCAGTTACTCTTGATGGCCTAAATTCATATTATCCGGGAGATACTTTTTTTGTCAAGGGAAAAGGATACACCGTTAACTTGATTAATAATAAATCAATACTTTTGTATAACTATACTAAAAAAACAAATGGACTCATCTATTTTGATTTCACTATAGAAAATCTTGAAGGTGTAGACAAAAATTATTCTTACATTGTTTATATTGATGGAGATAAAATCTTGGAAGGAAATGAATTTGTAAAAACAAATGAAAAAAGACTTATCCAAAAAGAAATTGAATATAGCATTCAGGGAGATCACAGATTAAGCATAAAATTAAATACCGGCGCAGAAATTTACTTTAATTTTTCTCAGGTGAAAGAATGAAGTCAAAGATACTTGAAATCCTTGAGAAAAAAGGCAGTTATGTTTCTGGAGAAGAAATATCTAAAGAGATTGGGATTTCAAGGGCAGCTATATGGAAGCATATCAAAAAGCTTAGAGAACTTGGCTATGAAATAGAGTCAAAGACCAACGAAGGATATAAGCTTATCAAATCCCCTGAAAAACAAATAAAATTTGAACTAGAAAGATTGCTTGATACAAAGATTATTGGGAAAAAAATCCTATTCTTTGAAGAAGTAGATTCGACCAATAACAAGGCAAAGCAGATAGCGTTGGAAGAAAACGAAGGAACAGTTGTAATATCAGAGATGCAGACATCGGGCCGTGGCAGAAGGGGAAGAGGATGGTATTCGCCTAAGGGGGGAATTTATGTATCATTTATTCTTAAGCCAAATGTTTCACCTGAAAAAGCATCTCAATTGACTTTAGTATCTTCATTGGCCCTTGTTGAAACATTAAATTCTATGAATAAAAATCTTAATGCAAAGATAAAATGGCCTAATGATGTTTTAATTTCAGGCAAAAAGATATCAGGCATACTAACAGAGCTTTCAGCCGATATGGAAAAGATAAATTATATCGTTGTTGGGGTTGGGATAAATCTAAATACAGAAAAAGAGATTCTCCCAGAAAACGGAACTTCACTAAAAATAGAAATGAAAGAAGAGGTTTCCATTAAACTATTCTTGAAATCCTTTTTAGAGCATTATGACTCAATTTATCAAGAATATCTAAATGGCAAAATTGATTTGATAATTGGAAGATGGAAAGATAATTCAGATACGCTCGGTAAAAATGTTAAGATAATTGGGATAAATGAATCTTTTGAAGGTTTGGCGAAAGATATTGATGAGAACGGTGCATTGATATTACAGACAAAGGAAAAAGAGATTAAGGTTTATTCTGGGGATGTGTCTTTAAGATAAATATTTACAAATCTTGATTGAACAAATTATTCGTTAGCCGATAATAATTCCATTATTATCCTTATTACTTCGTTAATTTTTTCACTTTTTATCTTACCCACTTTGTAAAGGACGATTTTTTCATCGGCCGTAAATATTCTATTTGGTCTTATATTACTCCCTTGATTTATTTCGCCATCATTAAAATCACTAGAAGATAACAAAATAGCAAAATTATCCTTTACTTTTTGGCTAGTAATCTGACATAAAATAATATCGTCACCTGGTGGCGATGCCAAAACTAAAGCAGGCCTCCTTTTGATTGTGTCAAATCAGAGAATGGAAAGGGCACTACTACAACATCGCCTTTCACAAATATGCCCAAGCGTCATCCTCCTCAGGTTTTAGCCAATCTTTTTTCAATGAAGACTCACTAAGAATTGCAGTTTCTGGAACAATATTTGATTTATTTTTTAAAAAAACTATAAAATCAAATACTTCTTCGAGTATTGGTTCTGGAGTTTTTTCTATTTCTTTAATAACTAAATCTTTAATGCTCATTTAATCCCCAAGCAAGAGATAGTTAAAGTAGTATTAATATCTTTGGTTAAATGATTTACCATTTAACCGGGTAAATTATTTAAAGGATTAATCCATATAGAAGATTATGAAGAAAGAATCTAAAAAAAATGGAAAGGGATTTAACCCTAAAGGATTATTATATTTCATTGTTTTTGCTCTAGTAATTGGATACTTCTTTGGAATTCCACTCTACTTTAACTTGAAAGTTCTCTACACATTGTTTTATGAGCAGTTTATGGTAAAGCTCTCTCTTTATGCTATAGGCGTTGTCTGGAGTTTAGTTTTGGCCCTAATCATATTTTTGATAATGTTCTTTGTGACGCCACTAAGAAACTTAATAAAACAGGAAGTTGGAAAGAATACTGCTGGAAAGCTTATCTATCTCCTAATATTCTTTTTGATTTTTATTTTCATGCCAGTCCCTGTTCTATATCTGAGATACGCCCTTTATTTACAGCAGCTTCCTGAAATTACAAGACCACTTATCATGGATTTTATATATAACACAGACAGCTTCTATCAAAGCTACCTCTATCTCAATCTGATCAATATAGGGAAAGGCATTCTTTTCCTTTTGACCTTGGTAGTGGCACTTCCCTACATCGCAAATCTATTCTTCGAAAGGGCTAGGAGATTGGGCAGAGTTTTTGAGGATGGGACAGTAAGAGAAGAGCCAAAAGAAATTGTTTTAGAAAAAACACATATGACCGTAACTGCAGTAATCTTATTTCTCGCCCTAGTTGCATTCTCAGCACTTCTCTTTTTCAGTAACGTATTCACATTCTATATCTATAATCCAGATTATGTCAAGTTTGGAATACTTGATTTCCTACAGATTGGTTGGGTTATTGAATCCTTGATTCTTGTAGGCATTGGATTAATGAATCTTGTAGTTTCAAGGGATAGAACAGAACTTGGAATAATGAGCGGGATATCCCTAGTAGCATTGTTCATGCCCGGGATTGTCAAGGCCGCATTACTTGTGGCGGCACTAGTCTTTATGCCCACATTAAAGAGCATAGCAGATATGAAACTCACTGAAGCAAACGTTGAAGATTACAAGAAAAGATTCTTTAGTAAACGCGGGATTATAGCAATTTTGGTAATACTTTTAATAGTTTCACCGACAGCTGCCGCTGGAGTAAAGGGATTCTTGCTAAGTAGAAGTGTTGCAGGAAATCCTCTACTAAACACCCCTTACATCCAGAGAGAAATCAACGCAAACAGATGGGTCTCCTATGTTGAAAATGTTGAGAGAATAAGCGTGGACATCTTGCCCCAGACAGAAATTAAGAATATGGTGGTGCAGGACTTCCTAAACGAAAATCGTTACCTGATAGATAGAGCCAGAGTTTGGGACTATGTTACAGCATATGTACTTGCAAGACCACAGCTTGGCCCCAGGTATTATCTTATATCTGATACTGATTTATTCCTCGATCCAGAAGAAAAGAAGATTTATTGGGCCACCTACAAGACAATAAAACCAGAAACGCCTGTCACAGATAACTTCTACAATAGGAACTTATTCTATGTTGGAACAGATGATATAATCATCATGGACTCAAACACTAGAGAAATAACAAATATACCTTCTAAGATTTATTTTGGAGAAGGACAGCTTGATTATGTATATTCAGACGGGCTTGAGGTAGAAACTGTAACTACAAATTCCTATTCAACAAACATGTACTTGGCGGAGGACAGGGCGACAAACCTTGGAGACAATCTTCAAACCCTAAATGTCGATACAATAAACATTAGTGGATTAACTTTGTTTAGGCTTGAAGGTTACGGCGTCTGGTCAGAGTACGCATCGCTTGATTATGTTCCATACAGGTCTTTAGACGAGAGAAATTCAATTTATCTCCCAGAAGAGTTTGAAAGGGATCTAGATAGTTACATAGTATTGTACAATAATGAACCTTACTTTTTAACAGATTACAATTTAAGGCTTGATGCAGGAACTTACATGCCCTATATAAATCTTGATTACAAGAGAAACGTAGCCAGAGTCCTTACAAATATGCAAACTGGGGAGGTATTAACCTATTATGTTGGGCCTAATGACGTCTTTAAGGATATATATCTAGAAATATACCCATGGATTAAAGACGGCAGTGAAATCCCTGCTGAAGTTAGATCCCAGTTAAGGGCACCTGATGACTATTTCCACTACGTTTCTGATGCCTACACAACTTACCACATAACAGATCCAAAAGAGTATATCGAGGCGACAAATTTCTACGAGTTTGATTTAGGGGACAACGTCGGGAGATATACAGATTTCATATACAACATCATTGCCAAAAATCCAAAAACTGAAAATTATGAATATGCGGCATTTTTACAAATGATCTTGAGAAGAGCTGAATCAAGAGAACTTACATCCCTTATGTATGGATACCTTGATGACGAAAATTCAGAAGCAAAATTCTATGCTATTGACATCTCGGCAGAAAAAATTACAGGCAAGAGAATTACACAGGAATTTTTGAACAGTCAGTATCAAGAGGAGTTCAGGCTTTTGGCTGAAACTAAAAGACAGGGAAACATGATACTTTATCCCTTTACTTACAAGGAAAAGACAGTTCCATTATATCTTCTTTCGGTATATGTTCAAAGGGCAGAATCTGTCAATCTTTGGGACATCGTTGCAATAGACCCAAGGTCAATGACATTTGGTAGAGGCCAAACTGTTGATGATGCGTTGAAGGATCTCTTCTCAAAAATAACTGTGACCCCCGTGACACCCACAAAACCAACTGATGAAAAGCCTGTAGTTACCCCGACGGGAGAAAAGGAAGACCTAGTTGCATCCTTGATTAAGATATATATCCAAAGAGAATCTTTACAACCAGGTTCCGAAGAATACAAGAATCTTACTGAGGAGATTGTTTCAATACTTAATAAACTTGAATCACTAGAAGGATAATCAAATGATCTTGAGTGGAAGAAAGATATCCAAAGGTTTAGCAGAAGGTGAGGTATTGAAGAGTACCTCGCCAATTTCTTTTCTTGGAGGGGTTGACCCAAACACTGGAGTCATAATGGACAAAAATTCCAATGCCTGTGGTAAGAGTATAAAGGATAAAATATTTGTCTTTCCAATGGGAAAGGGTTCAACTGTCGGATCCTATGTTATCTACCAGTTGAAAAAGAATGGTGTTGCACCCCTAGCCATAATAAACAGAGAAGCAGAAACAATAGTGTCAGTTGGTGCAATAATCTCAGACGTTCCAATGGTTGATAGGATAGACATTGAGAGTATTCAAGAAGGGAAAAAAGTCAAAGTCGATGGTGACCTGGGAACAGTAGAACTGCTTTGATTTTATTCTTTGAAGTAGTAATACTCGCCAGATGACTTCTGCTCTCTGTCTTTTTGGGAGTCAAGTTTATTTGATCGTGGTCTTCCAGATCCAGGTTCTCTTCTGAATGTTATTCCAATCTCTTTCAAAAACCTATTCATTCCATCACGAAGAGAAAGTGGTGAAGAGGCTATTCCGGACACACTTGGCCTTCCAGAAAATACAATTGCTTTATCTGAAGTGTAGTCTAAAGAAACTAAGTCATGTTCAACTATAACCGCCATTAATCCTTTATCGCCTATAAATCTTCTCAATACCTTTGAAAAGTTAAGTCTCTGCTCAATATCAAGGTATGCTGAAGGCTCATCAAATAAATACAAGTCTGCATCCTGAGATAGGCACGTAGCTATTGCCACCCTCTGTAATTCCCCGCCAGAAAGTTCTGAAATTGAGTTATCTATAATAGGATCTATATCAAGAGGCCTTAGTATTTCAGCTTTGTAGATATTTGTGTGAAATTTCTCCTTAGCAACTTCCGATAGCAAATTCCTTACGGTGCCCTCATACTCTCTTTTAATATATTGAGGCTTATATGACACTTTAAGTTCTGTTTCAAATTTATTGTCATTGTCAGGCTCTAATACTCCAGCAAGTATTTTGATAAATGTACTCTTACCTGTGGCGTTTGGCCCAACAATACCAATTACTTCACCCTTGTGGAGGATTCCACCTTCAGTTTTAAGTGAAAAGCTTTCATAATTCTTTTCAAATGACGGATACTCTAAAAGCACCTTCTTTGATTTTAGAGATTTTTCTTCCTTTTGATAAAACTTAATTGATTCTTCTCTAAATCTAACGTTGTCTTCTTTTATGTAGCCATCGAGGTACATGTTGATTCCAACTCTTACCCCAAGTGGCGTTGAAACAATTCCGTATACCCCCGGTTGCCCATAAAGGATGTGAATATTATCGCTCAAATAGTCTAAAATTGCAAGGTCGTGCTCAATTACGACAACAGTTTTTTGTTCTGCGAGATTTCTTATTGATTTGGCAACATTTAACCTTTGCTTTATATCAAGATAGGATGTTGGCTCATCTAAAAAATAAATGTCAGCGTCTTTGGACATTGAAGCAATTACAGCAACCCTTTGCAATTCTCCCCCGCTCAGCACAGAAATATCCTTGTCTAAGGCATCGTTTAAACCGAGTTCTTGGATAAGCTCTTTTGAAATCCCTCTTTCATCAACCTTTTCAAGGAGCTCCCCCGTATTTCCTTTTACAACTTGAGAAAGTTTGTCCACATATTGGGGTTTTAGTGAGCTCTTAATATTTTTGGCCTCAATTTTTTCAAAATACCCCTGGAGCTCTGTTCCTCTAAAGTAAGAGGTTAGATTTTTCATCTCTTTTGAGGCATAATCTCCCATATTTGGGTAAAGCTCTCCTGAAAGAATCCTAATTGCTGTTGTCTTGCCAACTCCGTTTTGGCCTATAAGACCCAATACCTTTCCTTCTTTTGGGATTGGCAATCGATAAAGCCTAAAGGTATTTGGGCCATACTGATGTATTGGCTGAGAAAGTTCTTCAGGCAAATTTACTATGGAAATTGCTTTGTAAGGGCATTTATGAATGCATATGCCACACCCAGTGCACAAGACCTCAGAGATAATGGGTTTTTTTGTTACTTCATCGACTATAATAGTCTCTTCGTTCATTCTAGGCCCAGGACAATAATTAAGACACAATAAATTACACTTTTTTGGTTGGCATTTATCATAATCTATTACCGCAATTCTCAAAGATTTCACCTGAAAAAAAATAATAAATTTTAAGCATTAAATAAGATTATCCAAAACATTAGCCAGCTTCCGAGAAATGAAAAAATTCCTGATTTTAAGATGCTACCTGCGGTGCCATATTTTGTCATATCAACGCCAATGACCTTAACGAGGTACTGTGAAGCATAGAATATAACAAAAGCTATGATAATACTCGCATAACCAGGTAGTGTGGACATCCCCGAGATTACACCTGCTATAAGTCCAGTTAAAGCAAAAACAAGCCCTATTTTATGACTGTCATCCATAAAAACTCACCATTTAAAGAGATGAGAAGTGTTACATTTAAAAAGTTTATTATGGTCCGACATATTTTATGTCAAATATAATATTCGTAAATCTTAAATTGGATAAATAGATATTATTTTTGTGATTTGATGAAGAGATTATTCTTATTTGCCATTATTCTTTCTTTTATTGCTTATCCCATATCGGCTGAGTATGTTGACCTTAAATTATCATACCCAAATAATGTAGAAAAGGGGGAAGAGATAGCGATCACATTTGAGATTATAAATCAATCAAACGATAGGCTCTGGGATGGAACAATAATGATTGAAGAGTTATTTATGGATGAATACAAGGCTTACATTCAATCGAGCAGAGACTATCAAAATAATCCTTTCAAATTCTCAATTATTGAACCTGGTCAGAGTATCAAAGAAACATTTGTATTGACCTTTGAAGGAGATATTCCCTTAAAACAAACGAAATTTAACATTGTGCTGAAATGTGGTAAAGGCGCATGCAGGGGAGGTTGCAGGCCTTTTTACTTGGAAAAGCCTGTAGAGATAACAATTATAGAAAAACGGGCCGAAGCTGTTCTAAAATTAGACGCTAATGATTTCACAACTAATAAGGGTGAAACTTTAGAAATACCGTTCAAACTAGAAAATATCGGGATAATCCAGATGAGGAATATCAAAGTAGAGATTAAAGGTGACGTTGTATCCGATGAAATAGTTAACTTTGCCCATCTAAATCCTGGAGAAGAAGTCTTGGATAGAATAAGTATTTCAATTGATGAAAATGATTCTAGAACTTCTTTCAATTCCATAGTTATAGCAAGATTCCAAGAACCCGCAGGCAAAGAGGGAATAACTTATGAGAATATAATAATTAATGTAATTGAAAAGGAAAAGGTAGAAGATCTCAATACTACTGAAGCGAATAATGAAGTTATTAAAGAGCCCAATACCCAGAACCCTAGTCTCTTCTATTTTTTTCTGTTTCTATCGATTGTTGCGATAATTGCAGTTATTTTATTCTTGATACGCCTGTTTAAGAGATAATTTTTTAAATAATTTCATTTCTTTCTCGTAAGGTGCTTTATTGTCCTCTGAACTTATACGTACTACTGACTCCATATGCCCGATTTGCCAAAAAAGAATTAAAGCCGATATCAAAGATTTTGGAGGACAAATTTTAATGGAAAAAACGTGCCAAGAGCACGGTTTCTTCTCAGATATCCTTTCAGATGATGCTGAGTATTATAAAAGGCTTCAAAGGCTTGACCAGATTGCCGAAAATTCTGTTGAAATAACAACAAATAAGAATAAAGGATGCCCTTATGATTGCGGATTATGCCAAGATCACTTGACCCCGTCTATTTTCGTTAATATTGATTTGACAAATAGGTGCAATATGAGTTGCCCTGTATGCTTTGCAAGCGCGGGCGCAACTAAAAGATTGTACGAGCCTTCCTTTGAAGAGATAAAAAAAATACTTGAAAGAATAGCTTCAGTAAAACCAAATCCACCGTTTGCAGTCCAGTTTTCAGGCGGCGAGCCCACTTTGAGAGATGACCTGCCCGAGATAATTGAAACGGCTAAGAGCATGGGCATTTCACAGATTCAAGTAGCAACGAACGGGAAAAGATTTGCTAAAGATCCAGATTATTTAAAAAAAGTTATTGATTCTGGGATAAATACATACTATCTTCAATTTGATGGGTTGAATCCCTCTTCTTACAAGAAATTCCGTGGCTATGACACTTTTCCGGAAAAGAAAAAAGCCATAGAAAATTTAAGAACTTTCGGAGAAACAAGTGTTGTCCTTGTTCCTACCGTCTCGAAAGGTGTAAATGACCAAGAACTTGGAGACATAATATATTTTGGAAGGGACAACTTCGATGTTGTTAGAGGAATCAACTTTCAGCCTCTATCTTTCTCCGGTCGTGCAAGCCAAGAAGAAATAAAAAAATACAGGATAACGATAACAGATTTGGTAAAACTAATTGAAGCCCAAACAAATGGAGAGATTGGAAAAGAAGACTTTTATCCCATCCCGTTTGTAGTCCCAGTATCGATGTTTGTTGAATCTTTAAAAGGTATATCTATGCCCCACTTCACAACACATCCCCAGTGCGGTGTTGCAACTTATGTATTTGTGGAGAGTGGAAAACTTATACCTATCACTAGATTTGTAGATGTTGAAGGATTCTTTGAATATCTCAAAGAAAGAAATGAAAAAATAAAATGTGGCGGGAAAATAAGAAAAGGAATTGAGATATCAAGAATTTTAAAAGATATGAGCTCTTTTATTGATAAGGAAAAAATGCCAAAAGACTTAAATCTTTTAGATATTACAAAGGGCGTTTTAAATGGTGGGGGGAAAGAATATCTTGCAAAACTCCATCATAAGTCACTATTTATTGGAACTATGCACTTTATGGATCCATTTAACTTTGATCTAGACCGAGTGAAAAGATGTGCAATACATTATGCCCTGCCTGACGGTTCATTTATTCCTTTCTGTAGTTACAATTCAATTCATAGAGAGAATATTGAAAAAAAGTTAACTACGCCAATCGACGAATAGTATTTCACCGAAAGATATTTATTAGGCCCTTAACTCTTCAAGATTGGTGAGTATATGAAAAGAGGAAGTATTGTATTCGCCCTGATATTTTTAGTTACAATTGCTACCTTCTCAGGGTGTGTTTCACAGAAAGAAGAAAATGGTGTAGATGTTAATACGACGCCAGGGCAAACTGGCAAAACAGTTTCTTATCTTAAGGCTAGGATTAATATTTCTCAGCCATATGACCTTTCAGATTTAAATTCATCACGACAAAAGGTCGTCATAATTAGAGATAGTGGAATGAGACTTGAGGCTATAGTTACTTTATACGGCGAGACCTATACATTTGATGATACTACTAGGATACCTATTATAGAGACTGAAGAAGATGCTTTGAAAGCACTCAATAGTTTTCCAGAAGAAGTTTTACCTTATGTTGTAGGAATAGAATTAGATGAAGGGATTTGGGGAACTGGAACGGTCCACTGGACTGAGCATATGCGTAACAATATCGCATTAAGATATGCAAAAGAAGACGCAGATTATAATTTATATGGAACTGCCGTTTTAATAATGAAAGACCAAAGAGACATAATTAGAGTTGATGAAAGCCCATATTTAAGCAATGGTTATGAATACTGGTGGATGCAAGGCGCAACTGAAACTCTATCTACTAGTAAAGCATTGGGATCTGGGCCATATACAACATTATATACATCTCTAATGAGATCTATGATGATTCCAACAAAAATAGTATACGGACTTTACTATGACATTGAAGAAGGTGGAGTATGGAAACCTTACTCGTGGAATGAACTCTACATTAATGGCAAATGGATACCTGTTGACCCATATAGACAACAGATAGGAACTCTATCAAGATACTACATGACTTTGGACGAAACAGTTGATCTAGTAGAACTTGACTTCTCTTGCTATAGAAGCAATTTAGAAGGAAAAGGATGTAAGCCTTATACCATAGAGATTCTCGAGCAGGGAACAGTTCTAGAAAGCGAAATCAACAAATAAACTCTTTTGAATTTAAATATTTCTTTATTATATTAACAATTTTTTCAGCAAGCTTTTCCTTTTCTTCTAAAGTTAAGTGGGAGACCTTTTTTGTTTTGTCTATAATAAAGACTTCATTTGTTTTTGACTCAAATCCTCTCATCTCTCTTCCAACATCATTTGCAACAATCAAATCTATGTTAGAGTTTTGGAGCCGGTCATAAGCCTTTTTAATAAGTTGGTCTTCTGAAACAGAATACTCTGCTTTAAATCCAACTATAAATGATTTTGACTCTTTTGAAAACTCTTCTATTATTTTTTTGTTTGGGGTGAGTGTTATACCAAATGGTTGATTTGAGGATATCTTGCCACTGGAACAATTATCAACATGAAAATCAGATGTCGCCGCCGCAAAAATAGCTATGTCCACTTCTTTGTTCGACATAACAGCGTTAAACATCTCCTCATATGTTTCAACGTGATGAGTTTTAACATAAGAACTTAGTTGGGTGGGCCCTAATACTAAATTGACTTCTGCCCCCCTCATATCAAATTCTTCTGCAATCTTTATACCCATTAATCCGCTACTTTTATTTGTAATAAATCTGACGTCATCAATCTTTTCTATTGTGGGGCCTGCAGTTACTAATACTTTTTTGCCTAGGAAATCTTTAACATATAATCTTTTTATGACTGCTGTCACAATATCATCTATTTCAGGAAGCTTTGCCTTGTTTTCTTCAAACTTTGGAGTGAGAAATTCAACACCGTATTTTTTCAGCTTTTCAATGTTTTCTAGAATAATTGGATTTCTATACATCGAACTATGCATAGCAGGAACGATTATAATTGGGATTTTACCAAATCCTGTAGAAACAACTGTTGTGACTGGTGTATCATCTATGCCTGATGCTATTTTTGAAATTGTATTTGCTGTTGCAGGTGCAATCAGTATTAAATCGCATCTCTTATCATGTTCCCCTGCATATGAAACATGTTCTATCTTGCCGGTAATCTCATCAACAACAGGATTTCCTGTACCGAACTCAAGTGCATATGGGTGGATTATTTTTTTTGCATCACCGCTCATGACTGCATATACCTCTGCACCATGCCTCATAAGCTCCCTAGAAAGTTTAACAGATTCGACTGCGGCGATGCTTCCAGTAATCCCTAATACAATACCTTTTCCGGCTAACTTGCTTGACTTGCTCCCTTTTATTGACTTTCTATGCATCACAATTCAAATGGCCTAAATCTTTATAAAAATTGTTATTATCTACATTGAATAGGTGGGTAAATGACTAATAATCTCTTGGTTTATGATACAAAATATGGCTCTACTGGGGTAATTGCTAGGTGGATATCCGAAGAAATGGGAGATATTGTTGTTAAAAAATGCTCAGAAGTAGAGTCTATTGATGATTACTCGTTTGTGGTAATAGGTTCGCCAGATTATGATGATAAACCTCTCAAAAGTGTAAGTGAATTTATTGAAAAATTTAGAGATGAGCTTAAAGAAAAAAAGATAGCAATTTTTGTTGTATGTAACGATATCGAAGAAACAGAATATCAAGGCAAACAAATAGGCGGTAGGTTCAATCTAGAGATAATAAAAAGAGAACTTCCAAAAGGAAATATAGTTTTAGAGGAAGTGCTGGGTGGAGTATTTAATCCTAAAATCCTTGACGATCAAGATCAAGAAAGAATAGTGAACTTCTTTAATGAAATTGGCAAATCCCTCAAGAGAGAAGACCTAGTTTTCATGCCTGTGATGAATAAACTTGATAAAGATAGATGTAAACAGTTTGTTAGTAAACTTAAGGAGATTTAAAGGCATTTTATGTACAATTCAGAATATTATGTTCCTTCGCATATAACTGGGTTTTTTGTTCCTTTCTTTAGTGAAGACTATTTAAAAACTGGATCAACCGGTGCTGGAGTTTCACTTTCTTCTGGCCTTAAGACTAGAATTAAAATAATTGAAGGTGGTGGCAAAGTTGATGTCTTTTTAAATGGAAGTAAGGCCATAAAAAACAACACACCGGTATCTTTGAAATGCTTAAATATAATCAAAGAAAAATATCCAAAATACTTCTTCAATAAAGATGTTATAATAGAGCATGAGAGTGATGTTCCTATTGGATCTGGATTTGGGGCATCTGCTTCAGCCGCCCTTGGGATTTGCTTCTCAATTAAAGATTTGATAAAGATTTCGCCTAGAGAATGCATAAGAATTGCACATGAGGCTGAAGTCAAGAGCCTGAGCGGTCTTGGGGATGTAGTGGCTGAAGTAAAAGGAGGTGCTGAGATAAGGAAAACTCCAGGTGTTGATGGAATAATTGAAAATATCCCCTCGGATGATCTAAAGGTAATGGCTATAAGTCTTGGAAAGAAAAAAACAGAAAGCGTATTGAAAGATTCTGAAAAAATGAAGATAATCGAAAAATGTGGAAGTAAATTATTAAAGAGGCTTATTAGCGAGCCTAATATTGAAAGATTGATGCAATGCTCAAAGACCTTTACATACAAAACCGGTATAATGTCACAAGAGATTTTGGATTTAGTTAAGATCGTTGGAGAAGTTAATAGTTACGATGCTTCGGGTATTATGATTGGAGAAGGGGCATTTACCTTTATTAATAAAGAAGATGAAAATAGAGTATTGGAAAGTATAATAGATATTAAAGGAGACATCATTGTTTCTCCTATAGCTTCAGGTTTATTATAGGTGCTATAATGGATATATCAAAAAATCACCCACGTTATGAATCGCTTCTTTTGAGGGAGAAAATAAAAGATTGTCTGAAAGAAGGTATTCTTTCAGAAGTTGGGGTAGCTGCACATGGTAGGGGAGAAGCTTTTGACTACTTATTAGGGGAAAGAACTACAGGAGAAGCAGATAAAGCGATAAAGGCTGCCGCCATCATGATATGCAAAGCTAAAACCCCAGTAATATCTGTAAATGGGAATATCGCATGTCTTGTTCCAGGGGACATTGTTGAGCTATCAAAGATTGTACCTTTGAAAATAGAAATCAATCTTTTTTATAGGACTTATGAAAGAGAAATTAAAATTAAAAAAAGATTGGAAAAATATGGCGCAACAACTATACTAGGCGTTGGAGAAAATGCAAATGAATCCATACCGGGACTTGATTCTCTAAGGGGCAAAGTGTCTGAAGAAGGTATCTTCAATTCCGATGTTGTTATCGTTCCTTTAGAAGATGGGGACAGGGCTTTGGCACTTAAGAAAATGGGGAAAAAGATTATAGCTATTGATCTAAATCCTTTTTCAAGGACCTCCTTATGCTCTGATATAACAATAGTTGACAACGTTGTTAGGGCAATGCCCCGGCTTATTAAGGAGATAAAGAAATTTAAGGATAAACGTATTGAAAAAGATATTGAATTTGACAATAGCGAGAATATTAAAAAATCGATTGAAATAATGAAAAATAATCTTATTCATTGGGAAGAAAAAATAAATGAAAGGTGATTCTATTAGTATAATAATCCTTCAACTTGCATTAGATATATTAAATCTTGATCGTGCCATCTCAATGGCTAAAGAAGCGGCCCCAGGAGGCATAGATTGGATTGAGGCAGGAACCCCTCTAATAAAAAGTGAGGGCATGGAAGCCATAAGAGAACTAAAGCGTATTTTTCCAGATAAGAAGATAATTGCAGATATGAAAACAATGGACACAGGTGACTTTGAAACTGAGATGGCGTCAAAAGCCGGCGCCGACATAATCTCAATATTGGGTGCTTCTGATGACAGTACAATAAAAGAGGCAATTAAAGCAGCTAAGAAGTACAATTCTGAGATTATGATTGACTTAATCAATGTCGAAAACAAAGTAGATAGGGCTAGTGAAGTTCAGAAAATGGGTGCAAAATATGTCTGTATTCACGTTGGGATTGACCAACAGATGAAGGGAGAAGATCCATTGCAGGATATAAAAGATGTAAAAGGGGCAGTGAACATTACAATTGCAACTGCCGGGGGATTAAATTCTGAGAATATTCCCGATGTAGTTTCTGCTGGGGCAGACATAGTTATTGTTGGTGGCTCTATTACAAAGGCTTCAGACCTTCTCGAAGCTACAAAAAGAATCAGAAAGAGCATTGATCTCGCAAAACCTATTGAGAGTTTAGAATTTAAAAAATATAAAAAAGAAGAGCTAATAGAAGCCCTAAAAAAAGTATCTTCTTCTAATGTCTCAGATGCCATGCATAGAGGTGGCGCAATGAAAGGCATACACACTGTTGTACCCGGACTTAAGATGGCAGGAAAAGCATTGACTGTTAAAACTATGAATGGTGATTGGGCAAAGGTAGTTGAAGCAATTGACCTAGCAGAGAAAGGAGAAATACTTGTCATAGATACAAATTGTGGCAACATTGCCGTATGGGGAGAGCTAGCAACTTGGAGCGCTTTTACCCGAGGACTTGGGGGGATTGTAATAGACGGTGCTGCAAGAGATATCGATGACCTAAAAGAAATACGTTTTCCTGTATTTGCAAGGTATGAGACCCCCGATGCAGGGGATCCAAAAGGCTTTGGGGAGATAGGATGCGAAGTCGTATGCGGCGGCCTTAAAGTAAACAAAGGGGATTATATAATAGGAGATGACAGCGGAGTTGTGGTAATTCCTCAAGAAGAAGCCCAAGAGATAATAAATAGGAGCCTTGATGTCAAAGAAAAGGAAAACAGGATAAGAGAAGAAATTAAGAGGGGCTCGACTCTATCAAAAGTGCTAAAGCTTAAAAAATGGGAAAAAATTGTTGGCTAGATTCAAAAACGAAAAATTTATATAGAATCTATCTCTTTATGACATATCATTATATGATATATCGGTGCCCATATGACATTTAGACAAATTCACAATAGTTTTCATTATTTTCATATTTTAGATACATTCGGGCTTTGGTTATTTAGCAAGAAGGAGCTATGTGGCTACGACGTAATAAAAGAGTTTGAAAGTAGGTCGAAAGGCACTTGGAAACCGTCTCCGGCTTTAATTTATCCTAAAATATTGATATGGGTATCCGAAGGATTAATTGAAGAAACGAATAAAGGAACTAGAGGTAAAAAATATTATAAAATAACTCCGAAGGGAAATATAAGATTAAATCAGAAAATGGGCAATCTTAAAAGAGATCTCTTAAATTATGAAGATTTTCTGGGGGAAGTTTTTGAGGTGGGTATATGAAAGAGCTAAGAGATACCCTTTTTGGAAAACTTGCACTTATCGAATACAAGTACAGTAAGATTATTGTAGTCTCAATGCTACTGATAACTATTTTTTTATCCTTTGGCGCATTAAACTTAAAGTTTGAATCTGATTTCATGAAAGAACTTCCCCAAAACTTTGACGTTGTAAAAACTCAAAATCTCATTAACAGTGAATTTGGCGAAGAAGAAGGAATTATAATTCTATTGGAAACTGATTTTGATGTTGTAGGCGATATACGAAACAAACAAAGTCTTGAAAGTATATATGAGCTTGAGAAAAGGTTAAGCTCCAGACCAGAGATAATCGACGTGATTGGCCCCGGGACTGTCTATTATTCCATATTTAGAGATATTCCTTCAGATGAAATGTCATTGAGGGAAGTGGCAAAAACTATACCGGGATTGATATCAAAAGATTATACGTCAGCTATAGTCATGGTCAGGATGAGCGGGGTAAGGAGCGAAGAGGAAATTCAAGCTGCAATCGACATAGTAGAGGAAGAAACTGAAAAAGTACAGTTATACGGCTTGGATTATACAGTAACAGGATCCCCTGTGTTAAATAAAACTATTCTTAAAATTTTGAGAGAAGATTCATTGAAAACTATGGCAATATCCGCAATAATTGTATTCCTATTACTGAGCTTAATACTTAGATTCAAATCATTCTTTGTTATTATTCCTCTTATTTGCGGGATAGTGTGGACTGCAGGAATTCTATCCTATATTGGGATCCCAATAAGCCTTGTAACAGCTAGTGTTGGCGCTATTGTCATAGGTCTAGGTGCCGAATACGGGATATTTATGGTATTACGTTACAACGAGGAGGCAAAAAAAGACAAGCCAAATGAAGAAAGAGTTGTGGCTATGGTTGCGGGCGTTGGCCGGGGCACCATAGGTTCAAGTGCAACGACAATCGCTGGCTTTATGGCCCTAGCGCTTTCTTCGATGCCTATGATGGTCCATCTTGGAACTGCTTTATCCTTAGGAATAATAAGCTGTCTTATTGGAGCTTTAGTTTTTTTACCTTCAATTATGGCTTTGAGGAAGTGGTAATATGTCACGTTACGATAAACTAATAAGAGATTTTTCAGATATTCACGGGAAAAATCCCAAGAGGCTCCTTATATTATCATTTATTATAACTATTATTTTAGGCTCTGGAATATCCCTCATCAAGATAGAACAAGGAGACGATATGAGCCAGCTGCCCAATGATATTGAAGAGATTAAAGTATTCATGAAGATGGAGGACAAATTTGAAAGGTATAACTCTATTATTGTTGTAATCAACTCAGAAAATGTATTTTCTCCAGACATATTGAAGGAAGCCTATCTATTGAATCAAGAACTTATGAATGTCTACGGCATAGAAGGCTCTTCTTTTGACCTTAAGCTTGATGAAATATACTTGCCAAAAGAAGAACTCAAAAATCGGCTTGAAGTTTCCGATAGCCTAGGGTATATGCTGATACGACTTAATGTTATGAAAGGTGTGGATAATATCCAAGTATATGACGACGTAAAAGAAATAATCTCAAAAACTACATTGACTGTACTCCCCGGAGGCGACATAGCGATGAACAATGAACTAACGGACATAATCTTGCCCGAAATGTCAAAGATATCCACATTTGGTATGATAGGGGTCTTGCTGTGTGTTATTCTAACCTTTAGATCCATAAGATATGGTATAATGCCTTTGATATGCGTTGGATTGGGAATAGTGTGGATGATGGGGATATCGGGCTTCGCGGGTATTTCTTTAAGCTCCGAACTTGTTGGCGTTGTTTCAATGATGGCTGGAATAGGCATAGATTTCGCAATACAGACTATAAATAGATATAATCTTGAAAGGACTCCAATAATTATTGAGAAAATAGTGAAGACAATGGAAGGTGTTGTTGAACCAATTGTAGTCTCATCTATTGTTGCGGGATTTGGATTCATTGCAATGCTAACGGGATCTTTATCGATACTAGATACCATGGGGAAGATGTTATTCATTGGAGTTTTCAGTTGTATGGGTGTCACGCTTATCTTTCTCCCATCTTTTTTAGTAGTTCAAGAAAAAATATTTCAAGATACAAAAAAATTAATCAAGAAAAAAATGGAGGTATATAATGAAAAAGATTAGTATATTTTTAATCGGAGTTTTTTTAATTAGTGTTTTTGCACCAAGCGTTTGTGCAAGTACAGATGCCGTAATTTATTCAGGTTACCTTTATGACAATGAGTTTATATTTGTTGGGCCTTATGCTGTAGCCCTTACCGAATATAAAAACACTATGGCCTCGTTTATGGTCCTAGAAGGAACAGCTCCTGTTAGTCCTTTGGGTGTTTATATATCAGAAGGGGAATCACTCAAAGCAAATGATATCACGATTAATTTAATTGATGTTTCTAAAGTTGGGGTGAATGTAATAATCAAAGGTCCTGTTGGATATAAAATCGGCAGGAGTCAGTATGAGTTTATAATTAATGAAGTAAAAACAAATCCGCTAAATGTAGAGCCTGGTGAGACTTTTGATCTTGAAATTTTACTTTCTAATGAAGGTTCAATGAAAGCCTACACAGTGAAAGCAAGTTTGACTGTTCCACCAGCTGGTACGATAGTTCCTTTTATGCCTGAGAACACATCCGATTCTATTTATATTGGGGATCTTGAAGCTAGAACGGAAAAGTTACTTTCATTTAAATTAAGGGCGAATGAAAAAATAACAGCGGGCAATTATCCGATGACGCTTGTCCTTTACTTTTACGATGGCTCAACACCTTACCCAAGACCATATACGATCCAGTTTGGCCTAAGAGTTTCTGGAAGAACTGAGATAATGGTAGTTAATTTTTCATCTGCCCCCGAAAATGTGAGGTCTGGAAATGAAAATGTAAAGATAAAGGTAAATCTTGCAAATCAGGGGACTGAAAGTGCGAAATATGTAAAGGCTTACCTTGACTTAAAAGAGCCTTTTTCATTATCAAAATCTTATGAAAGCTCATACAATCTAGGGACACTTCCTGGCGGACAGTCAAAGGATGCAGAGTTTCTGATAAATGTTGACAAAGATGCAAAGAAAATGACTTACATGGTACCAATAATTGTTGAATACAGAGACTCTTCAAACAATCTTCTAAAAGAAGAGTTTGAATTAAACTTAGACATAAAAGGAAAACCTGAACTTGAGATAACGGAATATCGCTTGATGCCAGAGTCTGTCAGAGCTGGAGGAAGTGCAAAGATTTACCTTACAATAGAAAACCAAGGGGAAGAAAAGGCAGAATCGATAATCGTTGAGGCGATAGAAAGGTCAGAGCAACCGTTTGACTTCACATCAAAAAATGATTATATTGGTGTTCTTGAACCTGGGCAGAAGGCAGAAGTTGTATTGGCCACCGATGTCAAATCGATAGCAGAGGAAAAAACCTATCAATTAAATCTTAGAATTAGGGCCGTTGGAGACAAAGAAAAGCAGGACTTAAACGTATACCTATTCCAAAAGACCATAGATATACCAGTAGAGAAATCAGTAAGTAATATAAGAATTGCCGTAATGGTGGGGCTCATAATAGTATTGTTAATCGGAGGATACTACGGATACAACAATTATATAAAGAAAAAATAATGAATCGATATCGGTGGGACTATGAAAAGGGGCCTAATACTTCTTTCAGTTATTCTATTCTCTATATTTTTTCCATTTAATGTAGGCTCCTCTTCAGTTCCTGGAGATGATTTCTTTTTCGATGGTGACACAGTAAAGTCAATGATAGTCGTCGGTGAAACGGCAACATCTTCAGATATCATATCAGCGTCAAAATTAGCTTTTCTTATTGCCAACAGACATACTGAGAGAATTGAAAACACGATCTATGAAGAGTATAAAGTCTCTTTGAAGAACTTGAATGCTAGCGACGTAATAAGAATTGATCCTGCTAACACATCTGTGAATTCTGTTAAGGTCGCAGATGGATTGAAATCACTATGGTGGGATGACGGCTACAAGTATTCTTCATCTTTGTATCCATATGGCGATGGAGATAAGGTATTTGATTACAACGAAACGCATGAAGAGATATTCATTAAACTTTCAGATATCGATGTTCCTGATGATTATTGTCTTGATTTTAATATATCTGATATAATATACAGGGTAAAATATATCCATACACCGTTTCAAAGAAAGATCTTCGCTGGATGTGGAGGGCCATTGTATGATGTACCCTATAACTCCTATAAAATTAGATTGTTTGAAAAAGAATACCCAATAATTAATAACGGCGTATACCGCTCTAAAGATCAGAATATAAGTTACTTTATTTATGGCATTCCTATTTATTCACCGGATACTATATTTAATGTAGGGGACACCAGGGTATTCGGCTGGTACACTGTAACCCTTCTTGACATTCACAGCCCAACTACTGAAGAAACTTCTAAAGACGGCAATTTTAAGGTTAAAAGCGGAGGAAGCTTTTCTGGTGAATACAAAGTCTATCTTAGAGTATCTGACTTTACGGGCAAGAGTAATGACTTCTTAATGGTGATGGATGCAAATAGCTCAAGGTGCTGCACCTGCGTTGGCCTATGTGACCCTAAAGGAGGGTATGGCTCATTTACAACTGTTCCAACGAAGCAGTATGAGAATGACCCATATCTCATATTTGAACGTGGTACTAGAGTTATCGATGGTACTGAAGAAACTATATGGACGGTACCAGTTTTTTATATAGATGGAATAAAAGTCTTTGAAGGCGCAGATAAAAGTCTACTTGCAGAATTTGATGTTTATTCTCTAAAGGATTATGGTGCTATTGAAGAAACACCATGTTGCATGCCGTTTGTTACATACCCCAATGATTATAATCTAACGATATCAAACCTCTGGGAAGATATTATCGCCTTAGGAGTTGATATCAACGGTGATGGAAATCTATCTCCTGAAGAACAGCAGATACCTGTATTTGAGACCCCAGGAGAAGAATGCAACGCTTCGATAAAATTCCCTGCTACTTTACCCGTCTACATTAATCCAGGAAAGGACGGGAAATATGGGACATGCGATGATTTTCTTGATTTAAATCCGTTGCATCCAAGATTTAAAAAGTGCAACTATGACACAATTGACGTGATTTTGTGTGACAAAATTGATCTAACATGTTGCGACCCGCAAGTAGTATACGGCCCAAAGAACTATTTCAAGATGGATATACTCGACTCAAACTACAAGCAGAAGGATGGAAATGGCATAGAACTTGAAGTCAGCCAGAAAAAATCAAAACTATATTTGTTCTATGATGCAACAGTCAAGATTGAACCCGCCTCTCTCATAAAAAGAGACATAGACGTCACTGGTGCTGACAAGGTGAAGAAGAACCTCATTCTGATTGGAAACGAAAACAGTAATATCATAATAAAAGACCTATACGATGCAGGTGCATCCAAGGTTCTATGGTCAAGATCATTTGGTCAGTGGGAATACCTAAGAAATGTCTTCTATGAAAACAGTGTGTTAATCGTTGGTGGCAGAAACGGCGAGGCTACAAATAATGCTCTGGAAGATCTAATGAAATTATTGTTTGTTTGATTGCCAGAACATCTTGGTCCTAGCATAAACTCTTTCGGCAGCAAGGATGTCTTTGAAAAGGTCTTCCTCATTTTTTCTATCTTTTACCAATATTCTTTTCGCCGTTCTTGGACCTATTCCAATCCCTGCTAAAACTATTATGGCCTTTTTGCCATATGGAAGAATCAAATCCGCTGAATCCTTAATCTCTTTCAAGGTCTTTTTTTCTTCCTCGTCTATTTTTCCTTTGTAACCTTTATGGACTATTTCTAAATCTTCCCGTCTCCTCAAAATCCCAACATACCGTGCTCCGCATTGAGGGCATTTTGGATTATCCTCAAAATTATTTACAGAAAGAGTTGTTTTCCATTTTCTGCAGTGAAGGCATGCAACTGTGACTCGTTTCTCGAGGAGCCTTTTTTTCAGGTATTTTATAATCTCTTTATCAGGTCTTTTTGGATGCAAAAGTTCAAATGAAGACCCTTCAAGCAGATACCTTGTAAAAGTAGATGGCTCAGTATTTTTATTGATAATTATACTAATTTTTCCATTTTTTAGATCATAGATAAATTTCTTTACAGGTTCAATATCAAGTTTGTCGTGGTATAACTCATTTAATGTTTCTTCGTAAAGTGGTGTATTTCTATAGAGCTTTAATATGTTCTTCATCAAGTACTTGTCAGAATTTGCCCTTATAACCCCAAATCTCTTTGCTATCTGTATCATTTTCCATTCAAACAGTGGTGTGTTCTTCAAGACTATATCAAGGATAGGTATTACATGGTCTTCATTTAATTCAAGAAGAGTATTTTTTACTACGCTGCCACCATCTTTGATTCCAACAGGAAATTTTATCATTATATGGTATGGATCGGTCCTCATACCTATAGATTCCCCAAATCTCTGTGCCAGGAGAGATGTTATGACTCTACCCAGTGTATCATTTGCTTTGGAACCGTTAAAGACGTGCAGGATGACAAACTCCCCTATATCTTCAATCACTAGGGAATTCTTAGAGTAAGAGAAGTATTTTGATTGCTCGTCAAGCAATTCATATAGGATTTTTTTTGTATCGTTAGTTAAAGGCAATCCTTCTATCTTCAATTTATCATCAAAAATTTCAAAAACATCTCTTGAGACAAAAAGTGGAACTGGAATAAGTTCACCTTCCCAAGAAGGGATTGCACCTACAGACCTAGTTTCAGTTACCTCAATTTTTTCTTCTTCAATGTTTAATACCTTCCATGTCCTACCACGAACTATAAAGTTTCCACCAACCTCAATATTTGACACGATAAAATTCTCATCTAGAACACCGAGGGATGATCCAGTCCCAACTTCAACAACTCTATACTGTTTTGTATCTGGGATCATTGATAAGTTCTCATAATAATAAAACATGCCCTGTTTGGATCTTTTGTAAGTTATTCCGTTATTAATCCAAATCAGCTTTATGCTTTCTAAAAAATATAATACCCTCCAGAATTCTTCATTGCTCATGTTTCTATACGGATAGGATTTTTTAAATAGAGAATAAGCTTCTTCAATTGAGACTTCATTACTTTCCATTGAAAGCCCTATTATCTGGTGGGATAGTACATCAAGGGATTTTTCAGGTATCTCTGACCTTTCAATCCGATAGTTTAATGCATTTTTTGCTATTACTGCAGATTCACATATTTCTTCATCACTTGAAAGGATAATCCCTTTTGAAACAAGATATGTTTTGTGTCCTGCTCTGCCAACTCGCTGCAAGAGCTTTGATACCTGTCTAGGGCTCCCATACTGTATAACTAGATCAACAGCACCAACATCTATGCCAAGCTCCATGCTTGAAGTGCATACTATGCCCTTGATTTCTCCATTCTTAAATCTAGTTTCAACATCAATCCTAGTTTCTTTGGATAGTGAGGAATGGTGAACATCTATAAAATTCATTTCCATCAAATTAAATCTTGATGAAAGAGTTTCGGCCATTTGACGGGTATTGACAAAAAGAAGAATGCTTTTGTGGGCGTCAATTAACTCCTTAATTCTCCTAATCGATGATGCAACATAAGGGGATATTTTTAAATTTTCTGCGGCCATTATATCTTCTTCAAAGATTTCAGGAGTTTCAACTTCAATGTTAAACTCTTTTTTTATCTGAGATTGGATTATCTCAACTTCTCTCCCCTCTCCTACTAAGAATTTTGCAACTTCCTCTTTGGATCCAACAGTTGCAGAAAGGCCAATCCTCTGGATTCTCCCATTTTTTAATCTTTCAAGCCTCTCAAGAGCTAGGCTTAGCTGAACACCTCTTTTGTCCTCGGCTATTTCATGTATTTCATCGACTACAACAGCGAGCACAGATTTCAGATGTTCTCTTAGCTTCTTTCCGGTAAAAAGCGCTTGAAGTGTTTCTGGGGTGGTGATTAAAATATCCGGAGGATTCAAACTCTGCCTTCTTCGCTCGCTCTGAATTGTGTCGCCATGTCTTGCTTTGATTGTAATTCCCATCGCTTCCCCTATTTTTTCAAGCCTTAATAGAAGGTCCCTATTAAGGGCCCGGAGCGGGGCTATATACAGAATCTTTATGCCTGGCACATTGCTGTCTTTGACTAGTTTAAGCAACGGGAGAATCGCGGCCTCTGTCTTTCCTGCGCCTGTAGGGGCCATCAATAATACATTTTTTCTAGCAAGTATCTGTGGAATTGAGCTTTTCTGGATATCAGTAGGAGACGTAATATTAAATTCTTTTAATACATTGACAATATCTGTCCCCAAAAGTTCAAAACTCATGACCACACCTACTTAGAACTTACCAAAGCATTTTTAAATTTAATTTATTGGTTTAAATTATGGACCTATATCCAGTAATAAATAAGCCTGCTATAATCATTGAATCCGATAAGAGGTATCTTGTTGTTGCTGATCTGCACTTAGGTAAAGAGTACGAGTATTATAAAAAAGGGATTAAGATCCCAGATGTCGGACAAAAAATGAAGGCGGATTTATTAAAAATAATAAAAAGAAAAAAGGTAGAGGAGCTTATACTATTAGGGGATATCAAACACAATCTTCCATTTACATCCTATTTTGAGAAATTAAACCTACCTAAATTCTTAGAATTTGACATCCCGGTAAAACTGATCAAAGGGAATCATGATGGAAATATAGAAGAGATAGTTGATAACGAGGTCATGAAATCCTTCAGAATAGACGACCATGTTTTAACTCATGGCCACATCCTTATTGAAGGTAGCAATTTGATTATGGGGCATATCCATCCCGTAGTTGAATTTGTTGACTCAAACGGAAAGATTACTCGTTTGAAATGTTTTCTTAGAATAGAAGGCCCACAAAATATAATCATTTTGCCATCTTTTAATCCAGTTATAGAAGGTGTATCAATAAACAAAGACGAAGAGATACCCGGACCTTACTTTGAGAGTGGCAGATTAGAAATAAAAAATTTTGATTGTTACCTTCTTGACGGAACCTATATGGGTAAAGTAGGGGATATTTATCACTGAGCCTTTCCACAGTCCGTATCTATCGCCTCGATTGCATCCCCGATTAACATTCCTTCGTTTTGATCAATGTATTCTTCAATTCTCTTCAATAGGTAATCCTCTTCAATTTTTTCAGACATACTTGATACCAAGTCTTTTCTAATTTCACCGATTACTTTATCAGCAGTTTCTCCAAGCTCTTTTGAAACTGTGTAACATTCGTTAATTATGTGGGCACAAAGGACTTCGCATGTCTTTTCAATGTACAGTTTATTGTGATAGATATTGTTTATCACATCAATTAATTTTGCATATTTATCAAGTCTATTAATATAATATTTCTTTGTTTGTATTACGATATTCTTTATCATTGCTCCAGATATTGTCTCTTTTATTGGAACGTTGATAAGCCCAAGTTTTTCTATATTGCATATTCTATTCTTCTCATATAGCTCAGTCAATATGGTGTCCTTCATAACTTCAGCAAACTTCTTGACTGATCCGTACTTTTCAATTTCAAGTGAGTGCGGGATTAATTGGTCTGGTTTTAGATATATGTCCAAGACTTTTTCTCCGGCGTCTCTTGTGTCAGGCCTTCCTATCCGAATGTGCTTATCAATTCTCCCTGGCCTCAAAATTGCAGGGTCTATAATATCTGGCCTATTTGTAGCTATTATAACAATTACATCCCCCATCTCCTCAAGACCATCAAGAAGCTGTAAGAATTTATTTACTATTGGATTTTCAAGTCTTGCAGCCTCTGAGCCTGATTCTCTTTCAGGTACAAGACTATCGAATTCATAAAAGAATAAAACAGAGGGTGCCTTTTCTTCCGCATATTTGAATAATTCCTCAATGTTTTGCTGAGTCTCTCCAAACCATTTGCTCCTAAGTTCTTTGTCAACATTAATAAAATTTCTCGAAGAGATGGAGGCGGCGTAACGTGCGATTAGTGTTTTACCACACCCTGGGGGCCCATAAAGCATTATACCTTTAGTCCTCTCAATTTTTAATTTTTGGACTTTTTCTTTGATAAAATCATAACTCAATGCAGAACCAACGGCCTGATCAATCTCTAAAATGGCCTCGTCAAGCCCGCCTATTTCTTCTCTAATAACTTTAGGTTTCTTTTCAAGTAGAAGATCATCACCATATTTAACATTTGATTTTATATCGAGTATCTCCCAATCTTTTGAATTTCCAAACAACGTTACTGTGGCTCCAGCCTTGAGATATTCGTTCTTTGAATCTACAAAGTCCCCTATGTCTAGCATCATCTCATGATAAGTATCAAATCTCACTGTTGCATATCTGCCTTCAATTTTTATTATCTCACCAAGTGTTGTATCAACTTTGCCGGGGTGTCTTTCGAGTATTACAAATTTTCCCCCTTCCTTTGCCTCGATAAACTTGTACCTTATCTTGTCCCCTTTGTTAATATCTAAATCATCAATCATATAGGCTATTATCCTATAGTTTACATAATCAAAAATTTCATGCATCCCTTCTTTGTCAAGTGGCCTTACGTAAATACCAATCATAAAGGGAGGCTCATTTAACTCTCTTATCCTCTGCTCAAGCCTATTGATGCGCCCTTCAAGAAAAATCTTAATTTCATTTTTTAGCATTCCCCGTTCATGCTGAATCTGATTAACTATCTCTTGGGAAGAGGATATGAGTTGTTTAATTTCTTCTTTTTCAAGGACTTTTTGGGAAAATCCTTTTTCTTTTAAAATTTCAACAAGATCAAAATACTCATATTCTTCTTTTAGATATGCCCTAATCTTTTCTGTCTTTTCTACGTCAGGAGATTTCACAAAAAAAAATAGAACTCAATCTTTTAAAAGTGTTTGCAAATTAATCAGATTTAATAATTAAACAAATGCCATGCTACCATAGCCCAATAATCGAACATAGACCCCAAGTCCTAAAATCAAGACAAAAACACACATTGTTGCATAATCTCTTTTTTTAAGGGATATTTCTTTTAAGAATGTCCTTTCCCCGTATCCAAATCCTCTTGATTCTATAGCTATTGCAAGCTCTTCAGCCATTCTTATTGATCCTATTATCAATGGAGTAATAATTGGAATGTAGTTTCTTATTCTTTTGAATATTGGGCCCTTATCCAATTCCAGACCCCTTGACCTCTGGGCGTCCATTATTGTATAGGTTATTCCTGCTAACGTAGGGACGTACCGGAGAGATATAGCTAAAGTCAAACAGTATTCATATGGAACTTTGAATTTCATTAATCCTAGAACAAGGTCACGCTGAAGCGTTGTCATCAAGAGAAGAAAAGTTGCGGTGATTATTGCAAAGATTCTAAAGGTCATTGCAAGCCCCATCCGTATGCCATCCTCACTGACACGTATCTTCCAGTATTCAAAAATTATATTTCCTGTTGGCTGGAAAAAAGGCCATAATATCAATGACATTAAGACAAGTGGGAGTATTGGTCTTATGTATGTAGCCAATCTCCTAATTTTGATTTTACAGAGAAATCTTATCATCAATAAGACTGAAACTGCAATGACGCCAAGATAGAGTGGATCTTTGTATAAAAGTGCAAGGCCAAAAATCGATGAAAGGATGACTATTTTTGTTCTGGGGTCAAGGTTGTGAAAAAATGAAGATTCCTTGACATACATCGAGTATTTAATCATAATAAGTAAATAAAAGATTTAGATTTAAACTTTTAGGGTTTATCTGTGCCTATAATTACTGTACCAAGATTTTCTCCTTTGATGTTGTATTTCTCTTTAAAGAATAGGTCCGTTGGTACACAGAGACTTGCTGAAATTCCATTCAAATAGTTTAGTTCTTCTAACTCTTGGGCTGGAATCACAAAATAAGGTTTGCCTTGGGCCCTTACATTAGTGAATATAACAAACTCCTCCCCCATAAAAAGGACATCGCCTCGTTTCTGATATTCTGGAATCTCATCCTTTCTTAATAGTTTACCAAGAATATTGCCCGAAGGGTCTTTCATCAATGTCAGGCTTTGACCGTGTTTTCTATCTGAAAAAGTTTCATCGATGAAAATTAGGAATACTACACTTTTTGATAAAACTTCCCAGACACCTTCATTGATAAAGTCCATCATTCCTCCGGCAGCCTTATTCTTTTCTGCCTGAATCTCAAATTCTCTGATTTTATCTATGTCTTCAGGCGATAGCAAGAAGGCGTCTAGGACACCCTTTACGGACTTCAAACGTATTAGTATATCTTCTTCAATCCCCATGTTTATCATCAAAGGTAGCCTTTTGCTTTTAGAAGCTCGGCATTTAGTATTCCTCCGCCTGCAGCACCTCTAACTGTGTTGTGAGAAAGGCAGACAAATCTTATGTCAAATACTTTACATTCTCTTAGTCTTCCGACAGTTACCGCCATGCCTTTATCAGTGTCTCTGTCTTTTCTTGGTTGTGGTCTATTGGGTTCTTCTCTATAGATAATTGGCTTTTTTGGTGCAAACGGCAAGTTCAACTCTTGAGGTTCAGAGCGGAATTCTTTCCAGATTTTTCTAATCTCCTCAAGTGAAGGTTTTTTTGCGCCGAATTCAAGGCTTACACATGCTGTATGGCCATCAATTACTGGAACCCTATTGCAGTGAGCAGAAATTTTCATACTTGTATCATTTACAATTTTTCCATTTACAATCTTTCCCATAATTTTCTGAGGTTCTATTTCAGATTTTTCTTCTTCCCCAGAAATAAATGGAACCATGTTGTCTATCATGTCAAGTGAGGGTACTCCAGGATATCCTGCTCCTGAAACTGCCTGCATTGTAGTAATTATCATTCTTTTTACTTCATATCCTGCCTTGATTAATGCATAAACAGGAGCCATATAACTTTGTAATGAGCAGTTTGGTTTTACAACTATGAATCCTTTATCCCAACCGTTTGCTTTCTTTTGCTCAAGGATAATCTCAATATGATTACTATTAATCTCAGGGATTAACATTGGCACATTATCGACATGCCTGTTGGCTGAAGCATTAGAAAAAACTGCTATCCCAGCTTTGGCATATGCTGATTCAAGTTCTTTGATTTTTTCCTTTTCCATTTCAAGAGCAGAGAATACCAAGGCACATTTTCCAATTGCTTGGCTTACATCATTTGCATCCCTAACGATAAGCTTTCGAACATTTTCAGGTGGGTCTGAAATCATTTGCCATTTCCCCATTACAGCTTCTTCATAGCTTTTGCCCGCACTTTTTGGTGATGCTGCAACATATGTAACATTAAACCATGGATGATTATCTAATAATCTTATATAATTTTGACCTACCATCCCGGTAGCCCCAATTACCCCTACATTGATTTTTTCCATATTATTCACCTTATCATATTACGTAATTCTTTAACACTCCTATTCCTTCTATTTTGGCCTCAACTGTGCCCCCTCTGTTCATTGGGCCAACTCCCGGTGGTGTGCCAGTTGCAATGACATCACCTGGTTCAAGGGGCATTATTTCAGATATAAATTCTAACAACTCATAACAATTAAATATCATGTTCTTCGTTGAAGAATCTTGTTTTGTGATTCCATTTAACTTAAGCGATATTGGGAGATCAAAGGGATCTATATCAGTTTCAATCAGAGGGCCTATTGGAGCAAATGTATCATAAGATTTTGCTCTTGTCCATTGTATGTCCTTCCTCTGTAGGTCTCTTGCGGTAACATCGTTGAAGACTGTGTACCCAAGGATATAATCTCCTGCCTCATCTTTTTCAACATTTTTTGCCCTTCGCCCTATGACTACTCCAAGTTCAACTTCGTAGTCAACTTGATTTGAAGTCTCAGGATATATGATAGGATCTTCAGGCCCAACGACAGTGCTTGCTGGTTTAATAAACATGATGGGATTCTTAGGGATTTCCATTTTGAGCTCCTTGGCATGATCTACATAATTCAGGCCAACGGCCACAATCTTTGAAGGAGTTGTTGGAGAGAGCAATTTAACTAAACTGGGATCGATCTCATTTTCAGTTATTTCAAATCCTGAAAAGAAATCTCCTTTGATTTTTTTTATCACGTCGTTCTCTAAAATTCCTTGTTCTATCTTATCTTTGTAGTTGTACCTTAGGAGCTTCATTATCTCACCTTCTTATCTAACAATCGCAAACACGTCGCTCATTATTGCCGCAGCTGTCTCTATCTGGCCTGCGCCTCTTCCCATTACAGTTATGTCCTTGGAGAGATCAGTTTCAAACACAGCTACATTCAAAGTGCCTGTTACTGCAAGAGGGGAGTTTAGAGGAACTGGTGTTGGCTCAACTTTTGCACCCTTTTCTGTAACCTCTACCAGTAGTTTTATGATATTCCCGTTCTTCTTCGCCTCCAAGACATCTTCCATCATTATGCCGGTGATTCCTTTGACTTTAACATCGCTTAAAGTCATTGATTTGCCCATTAGAGCGTTTGAAAGTATTGTTGCTTTGCATGCCGCATCCCAACCTTCAATATCTTGGGCAGGATTTGCTTCAGCATAGCCTTTCTCTTGCGCTTCTTTTAATGCATCCCCAAATTTTTTTCCTTCAAACGCCATGTTGGAAAGAATATAATTTGTAGTACCATTTAATATGCCTTTTACGGAAATAATCTCATTTCCTTTTAGTGCTTCCTGCGCAAGATTTAACACAGGCATTGTCCCTCCAACGGTCGCTTCATATCTTAATTCTTTTCCGCTCTTTTCTTTAGCCTTGATTACTTTATCATAGTGAAGCGCTAAAGGTCCTTTGTTTGAGGTAACAACATGCATCCCTCTATCAAAGGCTTTCATGACATGATTCAATCCCGGTTGGGCGTCTTTGATATTTGTCGGTGTAACTTCAACGACAATATCGGCATCCATATTTTCTACTGCCTGTTCCCCGTTCCATTTTTTATCCTTTGAAGAATCGGGATAATTTATCATAAGTGATCTTTCTTGATTATGATCCATCAACTTAGCAAGGTCAATTCCATTTTCATCGTAAATTGAGTTTAGCATGTCGGCAACGCATACAATCCGGACATCGACACCATACTTCTTTTTGTATTGCTCTGCTCTGTCCCTTACTACTTTGCATACTCCTTTACCAACTATACCGAAACCAACGACTCCCAAACGTACTTTCTTCATATTAAACAGTCCTCTTAAATATAGTGAATACTCTATTTTTATTCTTTATTTAAGAGTTTCGGGAAATTATAATTTTATTATTTCAATTAGGAAAAATAATAATACCGAAACCTTTTTAAAAAGGCTTAAGATAGGAAGGTAAAGCTATATTTTAGAGGGTGAAAGAGATTTGGAGCTACCTTTTTGTGAGATTTGTTTGAAGACCGGAATGCTCTGCCCAGGTTGTACTGCAAAGATTAAAGATGGCGAACTTAATGACAACGACCTCGAAATAGCTAAAGAACTTTACAGGCTTTCTCAAGAAAATAAAGGACTAAAAGATGTAAAGTTCAAGAGGAGTATTAAGGTTGGCAATCTGATAATCATACTCATTGAAGCAGGAGAGATAGGAAGTATTATTGGTAAAGGTGGCAATGTAATAAGGGGACTAAGTAAAAAATTAAATAAAAAAATAAGGGTTATTGAAGAAAGCAAAGATGTTAAAAAAGTTGCTTCTGACCTTTTATACCCGGCAAAAGTTTATGGGATAAACATTGTTTACATGCCTGATGGTTCAATAATTAAAAGACTCAGATTAGGAAAAGAATTTGAGAGAAAACTTCCTATTGCAACAAAAAGTGTTAAAGAAATACTTTTGTTGATCACGGGCGAGAATGTTGATATTGTATTTGAATAATTTTTCTAATACTTTCTTTTTATTATAAAATCGCAAAGTTCAGTTAGAAATATTTTTGATTCTTCTTTCATGTTTTTGTCTATAGACTCTTTGGCTGCTTTAATCAATTGAGATTCTTTTTCGATACAATAGTCCAAAGAACCACAGCTTTTCATTATGTCCTTTATTTCGGCTATATCCTCAGATGATGCGTTCCTATTTCCTAATATAGCTTTGACTTTCTTTAACTGAGTTTCATCTGCGCATTCAAGTGTTTTTATAACTAATAAAGTATTTTTTCCTTCTTTGATATCGCTGTCAACTGGTTTTCCAGTGGTACCTTCTTCTCCAAAGACGCCAAGTATGTCGTCATGGACCTGAAAGGCTCTTGAAAGATTTAAAGCATATGTATCTAAAGAGTATACGTCTGCCTTTTCAGTAAAAAGAAGACCAATTCTTAAAGGGTATTTGAAGAGGATTCCTGTCTTATGGTCAATCATCTCAAAGTATTTGTCTTCGTTTCCGCCTTTCTGTTCCATCAAGATGTCCAACAACTGGCCCTCGTTTAATATTTTGTACATCTCCCTATGCATTATCATTGCCTTTGAAATTATGGTGGCATCGAATCCGCTTGATCTTATTGCCTTCACACTCAAGGCATAAAGTATGTTGGAGCCCAAAACTGAAAGTGCATAAGAGTATCTCGAAATTGCCCTTTGTATCATAAGTAATTGAGAAAGACCATCTTTCTTGATCCAATTGCCACCGTCATAGTAGGGGTTAATATCGAATCGTGTAGACTTCAAAAATTTGTCTGCATAAATTGCATTGAAAGTTTTTTCTCCGTGCCTTATAACATCTTCATCCATAGCATCGTCAAGTATGAGGGAAGAAGAATGGAGGAGCTCAAATGCTATTGATGCCCTTAGAATTTCATGATTATACTCTGAATATCCGCAATAGGCCATAATGCACATTATCGGCCTAAGTCTTTTTCCACCAAGGAGGGTGTGGTGCCTTATGTCTTTATAGAAATCACAAAGTGTATCGTTATCGATTGTTTTCAATTCTACTTCAAAAAAATTCTTAATCTCGCCTTCTACCTCTTTTTTGAGCTCGCTTGTGACCTTAATAAAGTCCATTATCGCACCTTTAACAAATTTTTTATTTTTAGTTTAAATAAGTTTTGAAGATATCTTTTAAAGCCCGATAAATTAATTACAGTAGATGTCAATAAAGATAACTGATGCTAACTCCAGTTACACTGGAAAACTGTCAAAAGGATGTAAATTGTGTATTGAAGGTAAAAAATCAGTACTTTTTGTTACTGGAATCTGTCATGTAAACTGTTATTATTGTCCTGTATCAAATGAGAAAAAAGGTAAGGACGCATCATATATCAATGAACGAAAAATAGAAAAAAAAGAGGACGTTTTAGAAGAGATAAAGGCATGTAGATCAAAAGGAGTTAGTTTTACTGGGGGAGACCCCTTACTAAAAATTGATAAATGTCTTGAATATGCTAAACTAATCAAGGAAAAGGATAGTAAGCACCATATTCATCTATATACAGGGAGTACCGATAAAATATCTAAGGGATTAGAAAAATTAGAAGGCTATGTTGATGAAATCAGATTTCACGTGAAAGATGAGAAAGAGCTACAAGGTCTAAAAAATATCCTCAATATGAACTTTAATTTTGGGATTGAGATCCCAGCTATCCCGGGGGATTTTGAAAGGATGTGCTCAATAATTGAATCGGCACCATCTGCTGGCTTTTCATTTATTAATTTGAATGAATTTGAATACACAGAAACAAATTGGGACAATCTTTCTAAAAGAGGATTTGATTTTGATAGTGACACTAGCATGGTGAAAGGCAGTAAAGACCTATCGTTCAGGCTATTAGAGAAGTATGAAGATCTCCCAATATCAATTCATTTCTGTTCCTCTGTGTTAAAAGATGCAATTCAACTAAGAAGAAGATGGGAAAGAAGAGCAAAAAATACCAAAAAATACTATGAAGAGATTGAGGACTGTCTCATTGTAAAGGGTGAGCTATCAGGAGATGTTAGAGAAATAGTTGACTATCTTAATGATGCGCTTAATATTTCTAAAAAGATGTATGAAGTACATGGAGACAAGGTATTTACTCACTGGGCGGTAGCGGAGGAAATATCTGAAAATAAAGAGTTATCAAAGAAAATAAAATCAGCTATAGTAAAAGAATACCCCATATATAAAAGAGTCGTATCTGAGTACATCCCACTTTAGTAATCATTCTTGGGTATACTTGAGGATTTGGGTGATTTTGGTTTTCTGGTCAAAGTTCCAATTAGGACTCCAAGTTCCATTGTAACGGCACTGAGCAACACTCCAAACATAATATAAATGGAAGAGGAGATACTTGATTTTGTTGATTCGATTGAAGATTTGACAAGCTCTATTCTTGCGCTAACTTCTTCCACTTTGGCTGTTAATCCAAGGTCTTGATATGACTGTTTTGCTTTTTCATACTGCTCAAGGGCTTTTGAATAATTTTTCTTTGTATAGTACTCATTTCCCTGTGCATAGTATTCTTCTGCATCTTTGACTAATGTTGAATCTTTTATTGTAAAGGAGATTGATTCAGTTGTAGCCTTCTTATTTCCGTAAGGATCGAAATACTCAACTATAACATCTGTCTTGTAGCTTCCTGCGGTAGAATCACCTTTTGCAGCAACGTTGAGTGTGACATTTCTTGATTCTTGGGATCGCATTAACCCAATTGAATCTACATCTAAAGATGTAGTGAAATTGTTATTTGTAGGAACACTTAATTTGATATTATTGCCGTAACCAAGACCATAGTTTGATACCTTAAATGGAATGTTTATGTTCTGCCCTTGTAAGACTTCGTTAGGATAAGATGATAACTCGATTTTAAGTGATGGAAATTCTTTAATAACTTTGAACTCAATTTCTTTCATAAGCAAATAAGGCTTACATCCCTGTCTGCAGTTTCCAATCTCGCCCCTAATTCTCAAGGGAATTTTATAAGTTCCAGCATCTGCATTTTCAGTAGTTTCAATCGATAATCTGATGTTTACTTTATCCTGAACATTAATAGTATGATCCCCATCTCCTGGTACAAACAGCTTATCGGCGTCTATTATTTTAATATAATTCTTAATTTCTGGGGGCATATCGCTTGGGTCTATAACTGCCTTCAAGTCCCAAAGCATTTCGGAAGTAGTATTATGTAGATTGACATCAATATAGATTAGTTTACCGGGTTCAGTTTCTTTAGGGTAAGCTAATTCCACCTTCGGGTCGGCGTCCGCCGCCCCATATAAAGGTAGCAAAATCAATGAAATAAGCAATAATGGTAAGGCTTTCTTCATCATGAAAGATAGTATAGAATAAGTCTTTTAAGCGTTACCCCGTATATTTCTTTAATGAACAGGCGTTTTTTGTCAGTTTTTACCTGCTTGATGCTAATTTGCTCGATAAATTTTGTCCTCGGAGCAGATGAAAAGAAAGAAGTAACGATAATGATACATCTTTACGAAAAAGAAAATGAATCATATACCCTATCGGGCGATATTTATAATTATGAAATAAGGCTCGTCGATACTGACGTTTGTGATAAAGATCTATATGTGTCTTCTTGTATTAATACAATCGAACTTAATATTTTACAAAAAAATAAGTATACAAATGAAGTCATAAAGACCGTAGTAGTGCCAGATATTGTCAAATTAAGAGATTATCCTACAAATATTGATTTTCAAGATATAAAATTTGAGGGCGTCTATGTATTTACGATTTACTTTGACCAAGGTGCCGCGAACTTCAAAATAAATTATACGCAGAAAGATGTCCTTAGAAGTATGAATCTTGTTTACTCTGGAGAGATGGGTGAAAATCCTTTTTTATTATATTTTGGAGAAGGGGACAATATATATTCAATGAACATCAATAGAAGCGATAGTAGACTTATTGTAAATGTTAGAAAAAATCAGGATTCAAAAACTCTATATGGATTATCTGATGATATACTACCTTTTGATTCTATTATGGTAAAAGTACTAAATCAGACTGATACCGGTATAAAGTTTATAGTTTATTCAAGTTCAGATATAAAGTCATTGAGTAAATCTGAGATTTCTTTAAGAAAAGGAGAAACGAGCAATATTGGCGGGATGGATTTTAAGATTACTGATGCTGCTGCACTATCTGCTACAATAAATTCAGAGAATCAAGATTATGTAATCAAAAAACGTTCTTTGAAAAGCATAAATAATTATATCTTTGAAGTTAATGATATAGTGGGCGATAACGTCAAATTAAGCATTTACCACCCGTCTTCTGTAACTCTTTTAGGGTATACTCCAAATGTCGTCCTTACTGTGACAAAAAAACTCGAATCTGAGGAGGGGGACATATTTGAGATACCTTTCACATTAGCAAATACTGGTAAGGTCAGCGCCAATAATTTAACAGTTGATATAAAGAATTCAAGCGCAAACATAGTTGAAGGAACATGGAAGGGTGCGCTGAATGTTGGAGAAACTAAAGAACTAAAATTTAAGGCAAGCTATAATGAAGCAGGAGACCACATAATTACTTTTAATGTAGACACAGGGCAGTCTTCTGAAGAGTTTCAGGAAAAGGTGAGTATTAAATCCAAAGTAACTGCTGCGTTAAAAGAAGGCCCAATGAAATCTCTAATTTTTATTACAACTGAGTACATATTGACTCAAAATAGGATAAGATTGGCCCAGAATTCGATTAATATTTTACTTTATATTGGAATTTTACTTTCAAGTGCAATAATATTGAATTCAGCAAGACAGAGGTTGCCAAATTTAGAGAAGCCCAAAGAAAAACCAAAGAGAAAAGTTGTAAGAAGAAAAGATCAGCAAATTAAAGCAAAAAATAGTGATGTTGCTATAAGTCAAGAAAGATTGAAAGTATCAAAACAGAGAAGAGATCAAGGTATTAAAAGAGAAAGTGTAAAAAGAAAGAATAAATAATTATCTTCTTTTCCTTAAAGCAAGATAAATGGACCCCAGTAAAGTTCCACCTATTATTCCGACTTCTTCAAAGGGAACATTCTTAGTTTCAGTTTTTGGCTGCTCTTCTGATGGTTTATCAATAACTGTCTTGTTCTCTTCTTCGGGAATTTCAACTATTTCCTTCTTTTGGAACAATAAGTAGATATTATTGTCATTGGAACCAACTATTATATCTTGCTTGCCATCTCCATTAATATCTTCGATATAGAAAGTTTCAATCCATCCTTGAGTTGGAAACTTGTATTCAATGCTTCCTGTGTTATAATCAATTATGTACAAATTATTGTCTTTACACCCGGCAATTAAATAATTTGTATTTTCATCTGCCATTGCCTCGATCTTGAATATTCTGTCTGGAAGATCAAATCTTTTAAGGAAAGCGCCTTTTGAGTCAAGAACAATAATTTCCCCTTTGTTTCCAGCAATTATTACCTCATCTCTTGCATCGTTGTTTATATCAAAAAGTGTTGATGCGCTAGATTCAGTTTCAGTTCTAAATTCCCACATTGAGACTAAGTTCCTGTTTAAAGAGTAGACAACTGTTCCTTTCCAGTTTTGAGAATCTTCCCTAAAAAAACGGGAGACATGAATCGTATTGTTGTATCGGTCAAGGTAGAGGTCTCTTAGGATATGTTTTGTATCGTAAGATTTAGTAAGCTTCCCAAATCCATCAAGTATGAGAGTATCATCCCAAGATATAATCATGATTTCGTTTATGCTGTCTTCATTTAAATCAACAATAAGGGTTCTAAAGTTATACCCTCTAGTCTTGTAATCCCAAAGTAGATTAAGCCCTTCATCAAAAAGATATGCATTACCATCATCAGCGCCAATAAGAGTTTCATATGTTCCATTTGAATCAACATCCCCTATATCTACATCTAACACTGACCCCAAAACTGGTATCGTGACAATTTCATTTCCTTTAGAATCAAGGAAGTAAACTAATGCGTTGTATATTTCTTTTTGGGAAACAACTCTATTTTCTGTCCCCAATATAATCTCGTTTCCGGGGGAGTCATAAATATCCATAACCTTCATCATCGAAAAAGAGTTATTCGATTCTAGAGTCCATTTAATAGTTCCTTTATCATCAAGGCAGAGAAATTTCTTACCGGCGGTATAAGCAAGGATCTCATAATTTCCGTCACCTTCTACATCATTTGCCACTACTTGTAATATATCAAATTCATCCTTGTGAATTGTATTACTTTCAAACTCTAAAGACAATGCCGAGGATATCGTTCCCATAGAGAATAGTAAAATAATTAATATGGCGATAATTTTAAATTTCATATGACCACGAAACAGATTATTTTTTCTTTTATTTAAAACTATTCGTAAATAGGCCAATAAAATTATTATCAAAAATATATAAACTCTATATTTTAAATAAATATCCAAAACTTTTTAAGGATTGTTTTTAGAAGAGGTCCAGGTGTAACTATGCCCCAAGACAAGGAACATAAATTAATCCTATTTTTTGAAGAGATAGATATCGATGATATTCCTTTTGTAGGTGGTAAAAATGCATCTCTTGGTGAGATGATAAGGAACTTGAAAAGCAAGGGTATTAAAATTCCCGAAGGATTTGCCATTACGTCTTATGCTTATGATTACTTCCTTAAGAATGCTGGAATAGAGAAAAAGATAAGAGAGATTCTAAAGGACCTTGATACAAATATTTATGAAAATCTTGCAACGAGAGGAGAAAAAATAAGACATGCCATAATTGAAGCAGAATTTCCCGATGAGCTAAAGAAGGAAATAATTAAGGCTTATGGTAAGCTAGAAAATACATATGGGAAAAATGTCGATGTTGCCGTGAGATCATCAGCAACTGCTGAAGACCTTCCCGATGCTTCGTTTGCAGGCCAACAAGAAACTTTCCTCAACATTACCGGCCCAGATTCCTTGATTTTATCATGTAAGAAGTGTTTTGCATCCCTCTTTACTAATAGAGCCATATCATACAGACATGATAAGGGGTTTGACCATTTCTCAGTTAAACTCTCAATAGGCGTTCAGAAGATGGCAAGAAGCGATACAGGATCAAGTGGAGTTATATTTACAATTGATACAGAATCTGGTTTCAAAGATGTAGTTTTAGTTACTTCCATTTTTGGTCTTGGTGAAAATATTGTTCAGGGTACTGTAAATCCCGATGAATTTTATGTCTTTAAACCAACTCTAAAGAAAGGTTACAAATCAATAATTAATAAAAAACTTGGTGCAAAGCAGAGGAGAATGATCTATTCTGATGACCCAAATGAGGGCACAAAAAATATTAGGGTCGATGAAAAAGAAAGAAACAAATTTTCAATTTCTGATGAAGATGTTCTAAAGCTTGCTAGGTGGGCAGTAATTATAGAGGACCACTATTCTTCTAAAAAAGATAAGTACACGCCCATGGACATTGAATGGGCAAAGGATGGAAATACAGGCGAGCTTTACATTCTACAAGCAAGGCCTGAAACAGTTCATTCTCAAAGAGATTTTAACACCATAAAGACATACATATTGAAAGAAAAAGGGAAGAAGCTTGTGACTGGGCAGGCCGTTGGGGATCTTATCGGGCAGGGAATGGCCCATATTATTAGAACACCCAAGGAGATTTCTCTTTTCAGAGAAGGAGAGGTCCTTGTAACAGAGATGACCGACCCAGATTGGGAACCTGTAATGAAAAAAGCAAGCGCTATTGTGACAAATAGGGGTGGCAGAACCTGTCACGCGGCTATAGTATCGCGTGAGCTTGGAATACCATGTATCGTTGGAACTGATAACTCCACTGAAGTTTTGTCAGATGGGCAGAAAGTGACTGTAAGCTGCGCAGAAGGTGAAGTTGGAGCAGTTTATGACGGCTTGCTAAAGTATGAAGTAGAAGAGATTGACATACAGAAACTACCAGAAACAAGGACTAAAATAATGATGAACGTCGGAATACCTGAAAAGGCTTTCTATCAGTCACAGATACCAAACGATGGGGTTGGATTAGCGAGAGAAGAGTTCATTATTAATTCTTACATAGGGATCCACCCAATGGCCCTTGTCAACTTTGAAGAGTTAAGTGAAAAATCAAGGTATGATATGCAAGTTGCAGAGACCATAAAACAGATAGAAGATAAAACAGGCGGATACAAAGAAAAGACTCATTTCTATATTGACAAGCTTACATATGGCATATCGATGATTGGAGCGGCATTTTATCCTAAAGATGTCATTCTTCGTCTAAGTGACTTCAAATCAAATGAATATGAAAATCTTATAGGCGGGAAATTCTATGAGCCTAAAGAAAGCAATCCAATGATTGGTTGGAGAGGTGCCTCTAGATACTATGATGAAAACTTCAAGCAGGCATTTGCTCTTGAATGTAAAGCTATTAAGAGGGCTAGAGAAGAGATTGGGCTAAATAACATCAAGATAATGGTTCCATTCTGTAGAACACCTGCCGAAGGTAGAAAAGTTGTAAACACTTTGAAAGAGTTTGGACTTGTGCAACGTGAAAATGGTCTTGAGATATATGTAATGTGTGAAATTCCTTCAAATGTACTCGCTGCAGATGAATTCTGCGAGATATTTGACGGATTCTCAATTGGTTCAAATGATCTGACTCAGCTTACCCTTGGACTTGATAGAGACTCAGAGCTTGTTTCAAGCATATATGACGAAAGGAACATTGCAGTCAAAAGACTGATAAAAAAGGCAATAGAAGTTGTCAAATCAAAGCATAAGAAGATTGGTATATGCGGCCAAGCTCCATCGGACTTCCCAGAATTTGCATCCTTCCTAGTTGAAAGTGGAATTGATTCAATTAGCTTAAATCCCGACACAGTCATAAAAACTAGACTAAACGTTTGGGAAAAAGAAAAAGAGATGGGGTTCATATAATTAATGTTTGAATCGCTAATTTCATCTGTTGTTTTGGGGATAACAGCCGGTTTATGCCCGTTGAATCTCTTTTTTATTATTCCTATTTTTCCAAAAATATTGGGTGAGCGTGCACCACTCAATGCAATTTTATTTTCTGTGGGCGTTGCAACAATTTTTGTACCTCTTGGACTACTGGGTAATTTTGGAGTTTCTTCGATTTTTAATTCAGATACTAAATTAGGATTTCTTCTAGGGGCGGTAATATCGATATTTATCGGATTAATCCTATTGAGAATAATAAAAATAAGTTATATATTATCTGTAAAAAAGGAGAGGAATTTTTACGGCTCAACTCCTTATACATATGGGATTTCATATGGCCTAATAACTATAGCAAGAGCTGCCCCCCTTTTGATATCCCTTATATCAATAGTATCGTTAGAAAATAATATTTTCATTGCCTCAATCTCGCTTTTAATTTATTCATTTTTAGTAGGTGCTCCACTTATTATTATCTCCTCATTTTTTGGACTAAAGAGGGTAGAAGACTTTGTTAAAAAATATTCAAAATCTTTGGATAAGATAAGCGGGATAATGCTCGTCCTAATTGGTGCGTATTATCTATATTTGTTTGTTTATGGCTAAAGATCAATATCTTATGAATATACATTAGTTTAATATAATAGATATTATAGAACAATTTTTATAATTTGTTTTAATTTTTAGTATTATGTTCTAATATAATAGTTAAACTTAAATAGGGATATATCAAACTTCAATAGCTGGATAGAAGGTGATACCATTGAACGTTTCAGAAAGATCGTCAACGATAAGTTATGCAATTCGAGACGTAGTTGAATATGCAAGAAAACTTGAATCTAAAGGGGACAAGATACTAAAATTAAATATAGGAGACCCTCTGAAGTTTGACTTTAAAACTCCAGAGCCTATGGTAGATGCCATCATCAATGCGGCCAGAGGTAGTTATAATGGTTACGAGGATTCTCTTGGAAACACAGAATTAAGAAGAGTCATTGCTGAAAGGGAATCTAAAAATAATGGAAAAATATACCTAGAAGATGTTGTTGTAACTTCAGGTGTGACTGAAGGGGTAAATCTAGTCTTTGGAGCTACTCTTGAACCAGGGGACGAAGTTTTAGTTCCAGGTCCAGGTTATCCAACTTACACCGCTTATGCAACTTTTTTTGGTGCAACTCCAGTTCCTTATAGAACTATCGAGAAAGATGGGTGGAATATTGATGTCCAAGACCTTAAATCAAAGATAACTGAAAGGACAAAGTGTATAGTTATAATTAATCCAAACAATCCCACTGGCGCCATTTATCCTAAAAAAACCCTAAAAGAGATACTGGATATCGCAATAGAACATGATTTGTTTATTATTTCTGATGAGATATATGATAGGATTACCTTTGATGATTCCTTTGTAAGCTCTGCTTCCATGACTGATGAAGTGCCAATAATCACATTCAACGGCATTTCAAAGATTTACCTTGCGCCTGGTTGGAGAGTCGGTTATATGGCATTCTATAACTGGGATACCCTGTTTGATATAAAAGAAGGGATAATGAAGGAACTTCGTGCAAGAATTTCTGCAAATTCTATATGCCAGGCTGGAGCTATTGAAGCATATAAGGGTAGTGAAAAATACGTATTAGAAATGGTTTCAAAGCTAAAGCAGAGGAGCGAATTTGCCTACAAGAGATTAAACGAGATTTCCGGTATAAGCACAACTAAGCCAATGGGCGGACTTTATATCTTTCCAAAAATTGATTTAGATAAAAGGTGGAAGGATGACAAAGAGTTTGTATATGAATTTTTAAAAATGAAAAAGGTTCTTTTAGTCCACGGTAGTGGATTTTGCCCTATCTATGGAAAAGACCATTTCAGATCAGTTTTTCTACCCCCAATTGACACCATGGAAGAAGCCTTTTCGAGACTTGAAGATTTCATGAAAACTAAAAAATGATTTTTAGAGATAATCATTTATATTTTAAATTTCTAATATTATATATGCGGACTACAGACCCACAAATTCTTGATGCTATTAAGAAGGTTCTAAGAGAAGACATAGTAATTCACTCGCAAAATGAACTCTTTGAAAAGGTAAGAAAAAAGCTATCTGAAAAAGATGAGGTTAGAGTCTCGGCAGAGAGGATAAGAAGAGTTGCTAAAAAATATGGTATAAGAGTTCAGGTCCACTCCCGTAAGGGCAAAGAGATAAAAATGTGCCCATTCTGTGGAAAAGACCTTCAAGATATTATCTCCCAAGACCTATTTGGCAGATCAACGACAATTGGCAAAGTTTGCAAGAACTGCAAATTTGAAATAGGATTGGGTAGAAGTCCCGCAAGGTACATATTCAGGCGATAGAAAAAAGACTACAGTCTGAAAAATTTTTTTCTAGTAGAGCTTTCTTTGATAATGCCTTCGGCAAGTCCTTTTAGGAGTCCCAATATGATAGGGCCATATAAAATACCGAGTGGCCCTAACATATATGCGCCTCCAAGGAAACCAATTAGGACTATAAACGGATGAAGTTGTGCTTGTTTCCCGCCAAGCTTTGGGAATATGTAAAAATTGTATAAGACTCCAAGGACTACGACTCCAAATATTAAAAGGGTTAATCCTCTGAATAAATCACCCACAAGGAGAAAGTAAAATCCTACAGGGATGTAAATTGTCCAAGGTCCTGCCACTGGCAACAATGCTGCAAGCCCAACTAAAAGCCCCAATAAAAAAGAGTAAGGCACACCCAACGCAAGGAAACCAATAGTTGCAAGTAGTCCAATTATGAGTGCACTCATTACATTTCCATAAATTAACCCGTTAATCACCTTGTTTGTAGGCTCAAGAATTTCTAATAAATCCCTGTGGTAGTGAGGAGGCATTATTTTACTGATAAATTCTTCAATGACTAATCTTTCATGGAGGAAGTAGTAAAGGGCTAAGAACAAGATTAAGATATTAATTAATGTTAAAGGCAGTTCATGCACCGATCTTGAAAAAACTTCTGTTAGATTTACTAACCTAGGAAAAGTTTCAGTGATAAATCCATAAAAAGGAGAGTCAGATATATTTATTCCAAAAATGCCAAGAATAGAAACTGAAGAGCCACTCTTTATTATTTCTGTAATGACTTTAAGCTCAGCGAGCGCTTTAAAAACTGCATAAAGAATTGTAATGAGTATTGGGGCAGATATAAAAAGAGTTGTAAGTGCGGCAGATAAGCCATTTCTTTTTGTTTTGTTAAATATCTGATTATAGACTGGAAGGAATGCATACGCAAATACAAACCCCCCTATAAGCCCCGGAATAATTGGATATATCAAGTAGAGCCCCATAAGGAGGACTATTACAGATATTGTAATCTTGATGTATGAGATTTTATCCATTAAGACTATATTCTATAGCCATTATAAAAAGTTATTTATTAATTTAAAAAATAAAAATAAAATAATTTTATCAATCAGTTGGGCATTCTTCTTCCCAAGGTCTGATGCACTTTTTAAGACCTTCACACCACTGGTAGCCTGCTGCGACAAGGCATCCGTGCTCATCAACGTCTCCGCCGATTGTGCATGACTCTTCCCATGTCCTTATGCACTTGTTTTTGACCTCACACCATGTGTAGCCTGCTGATTCTTTGCATCCGTGCTCGTCGACATCTCCACCGATTGTGCAAGTTTCTTCAAAAGGCCTGTAGCACTTCTGTGTGTATTCACACCATTGGTAACCTGCTGCGATGAGACATCCATGTTCATCTCTGTCCCCACCTATGCTACATGTTTCTTCAAAAGGCCTGTAACATTTTTTGGTATATTCGCACCACTGGTAGCCTGCAGCAATTAGGCATCCATGTTCATCTTTGTCGCCACCTATTGGTTTAGGCGCCGTACAGGATTCTTCCCAAGGCCTGTAACATTTCTGAGTGTATTCGCACCACTGGTAGCCTGCGGCAATTAGGCATCCGTGAGCGTCTCTATCCCCGCCTATTGGTGGTGTTGGTGGATCTGGAGTGCATGACTCTTCCCAAGACCTGTAGCACTTCTGTTTGTATTCGCACCACTGGTAGCCTGCGGCAATTAGGCATCCATGTTCATCCCTGTCTCCGCCAACAGGTTTAGTTTCAGAACAGTGTTCTTCCCAAGGTTTGATGCACTTGTTCTTTAATGCACACCATACTTCTCCATCGTCAATCAAACATCCATGCACATCTTTATGTATTTCTTTAGAACAGTTTTCTTCCCAAGGTCTGATGCATTTCTGTTTAATATCGCACCAAGTGTATCCGGCGCTACCAATGCAGCCATGCTCATCTCTGTCACTACCGTAAGGCTGGACACATTCTTCTGGGGCCTTTATACATTTCTGCAAAGCATTGCACCAAGAGTATCCAGAAGACGTAATGCATCCGTGCTCATCTTTAACTTCTTTTGGAGTTTGGGCACAACCTAGTAAAAGTGAAATTATCACTATACTAGAAATCAAAATAATGTAAGTTTGTTTCATCGAAAATTTTTAGATTAAGAAATATATAAATGTTTTGACTAAATTGAGAAATAACTTAAATAAAATTGAGAATTTCACAAATAATAGAAATAATATTCAAATTAACTAATTACGAATTTAATTGTGTCTGTATCTAATACGCCCCTTCTTGTAGAAGCAATCACAGTAATCAAGTATTCTCCTTCAGGAACTTCAGGTGAAACATTTATTGTAAGTATGTAACTACCTGTACTATGTGCTTTAATCTTTTGAGATTGTGGATCTATTCCGATGGAGATTCCTTGAGGCAATTTTTCAAATTTAATCGTTGCATCAGTTTGAGTTAAAAATCCTTTATTATTGACTTGCCCTATTATTATTTTTGTTCCTTCAGATAATTCAAGTACAGGAATTTCCTTTCCATCTATAATAATACTAGTTCCAGTGTCAATTATAGCACCAATCGAGCCATCTATTGGGATTGGTCCAGAGGGAAGAATTAATCTTTCTAAAGTTACCCCAGGAAATAATATGTTTTCAGGTAAAGGATTTTTTCCTAGTATTGTAACGTCATTTGATGCGTTTGCAGTTGAGGAGACTGTGGCTCCTGAAG